>DATIHP010000080.1:0-11382 GCA_035480495.1 Saccharimonadales bacterium (SeqCode) | reverse complement strand
GCGCTTTTCTTGGGTTGGCCGACCGCACCGCTGCTCCTGTTGGTGCTCGGGACATGGGGAGCCTGCTACCTGGCAGCTCGCCACTTCCTAAGCAGTTTTGACGAACCGTACGTGGCCCTGTATTCGCATACCTGGGGTTATTTTGCCGCCGCGCTGGCGTGGTTAAGCGTCCATTGGCTGTTGTTCTATTCCGTGGTCGCGCAGCCGACATTACTACTGACCGTCATCGGTTTCGGCCTGGGCAGCCTGTATTATCTGCAGGAAACGGACCGCTTATCAATCTTGTTGCGCCGCCAGGTAGTATTTATCATGATAGCGGTCATCGTGGTGGTGCTGGTGTTTTCGGATTGGGGGGATAAGACATTGTGATGAGACAAACCTACGGTTTTTCTCATCGTGCCGGGCTTGCTTTTTGCATGAATGACTATTGCCCCAAACTGCCATTTTGCACCACTGTTTGATCGGCTAAAACGCTAACTGTAATAACCTGCGAAATGTAACCGGTACGGCTGAGTGTAATGGTGTAAGCGCCTGGTATCAGTGAGTTGATGACAAAGTACCCGGTTGAATTCGTATTAACTGATTTGGTTGAGGTTGCTGAACTTAATCGATAACTCACTTTGCCACTTATGTTCTTACCAGTACTGGCATCCATTAGGGTGCCGGTCAGCGAACCCTTACCGGCTGAGATATTCGGTGTCTTGAAGCTGAACTTAGTTGAATTGACGGACCGGTTGCCGGCCGCATCGACGGCTATGACATAATAGGTATAGTTGGTATTGGAGCGCAGCCCGGTCAGACCAAAACTGGGGTTTGTCGCTGAATTAAGTTTGGTATTACCCACATAAACGTCATAGTGATCCACGCCAACGTTATCCGTCGCTGCCGTCCAGCTTAACGTAGCCTGGCTAGGGCTTGTCACTACCACCCCTAAAATAGAAGCTGCTGAAGGGGCCGTGGTATCGGGGGCTGGCGGGGGAGTGGGGGAGCTGGTGGTTGAGAAAGGCACGCCATAAAGATAACTGAAAGCCGCGATGCCATTTGGCACGCCCATGCCGGTTGGGCCGTCGTAACCCGGGCCGGCCGTTGTCAGATTTTGGCCGCAAACGCTGGCATTACACCCGGAAGTGATATCAAATAAAGCGCTGGAATTGCCGTAAGGAGTTGAATTAAGAGAAAGCGTGGTGCCGGTAGGGTTTTGATTGAGGGCGTACACGGCAGCGATGATAGGTGCGGCAGCGCTAGTCCCGCCATAGATAGACCAGCCGGTATTCCAGCGGGTATCATAGACCCAAACGCCGGTGGCCGGATCGGCCACGGCGGCCACATCGACAGCTGTCCGGCTGGCGCAGCTGTCGTGCTGCCAGGCCGGCTTAGCCTCGCTATAACTACAGCCGCTGCCGCCATAGTTCCAGGCCGTTTCAGTGGCGTTGCGGCCGCCGGTATTACCAGTTTGGGCTAAAGTAGTGCCGCCGACGGCCGTAACTGACGGAAAACCCGAAGGGTACTGAGGGAAGTAGCCGTCATCGCCACTGCTAGCTGTGATGGCTACACCCGGATGCGTAAAGGCAGGTTCGATTTGCGGGATGGTGGTTACATAAGAGCCACCCCAGCTGTTACTGACAACGTTGGCTCCTAGGGCCACCGCCTCATTTTCGGCGGCCGCGAGGTCTTCATAGGAGTTAGTAGTGGCTTCAACTAACAGCAGGTGACAATTGGGACAGACGGCGCTAACCATCTGAATATCGAGTGATTCCTCGGCTGCCCAGGCGTAGCCACCTATCGGATAGTTCGAACCACCGCTCTGATCTACCTTACGGAAACAGCCGTTGGCAGTAGTGCAGGGGGGCAAGCCAAACTGGTCGCGATACGCCGCGAGATCGGTCTCAGCCCTAGGGTTGTCGTAGGCGTCAACAATGGCCACGGTTTGGCCGATGCCTTTGCTGGCCGATGCCGCACTTAAGTTATAGGCTGATTGAATATATGATGGGTCGTAGGCGCCGCAATTTCCCAGAATTGTGCTGTCGGTGCAGCTGCTCGGTACGCCGCTCGGCGTGACACCAGTACTCTTCTTGCCTTTGGGTTTAGCGGTCTTAGCCTTGGCATCTATCCGTAATGCGGCTAAGCACCGGACCTGACCCTTAGTAAGCTTGGTAGAGCACACGTTTTGATCAATTTCACCATGCGGGCCGGCATGTAGGTGGATGCCGCTGTCTTCTTGATTAACCGGTGCTTCGGATTCGGGTGCGGCTAATGCGAATAACAAGACCGAGCCAAAAGCGGCGAACACCAGCACGAACACCAGTGCGCGAAAAATCCGGCCTTTGGATTGGAAACGGTCTACCACAATACGCAGTCGGGAAGGATGTTTGGGTGGTGGCAGGTCTTGTGTGGCAGGTTCCATGCGCTTATGTTTTTTCTTCATGAACAGGACTTACTGTTTCATTAACTTAAGCATCACTCTATACCTAAGCACAGCAAAGTCAACCGGCAGTAACTACAGGTAACAGTCTCAACGACCATGATTCATTCTATTGGCTGAGCGCAAAGACCTGGATGAAGTCGTCGGAGCCCTGAAGTCCATAGCCGGACTTATCGGCGATGTCCGCCAGAGGTTCATGTTGGAAGGGCAGGGCCTCGGTAAGTATATAAGCCGGCTTCTGCGCCAAGACGCCTAGCTGCTCAAACAGCCCGTTATAGAGGTCCAGGCCGTCCGGCCCGCCAAAAATAGCGATAGGCGGCTCCTGCATGGCAGCCTGGTTAATAGTGTGGCTATCTGGTACGTAGGGCAGGTTAGCCGCGATGATGGCATTGGCTAAATCACGGCCTCTGGATATGGCCGGGTGGAGCAGATCGCCCAGATAAAATTTGACATCAGCGCCGAGTTTTTTGGCGTTCCGTTGGGCAACTGCCAAAGCCGCGTCATTGATATCCACCGCCGTGACTTCCACGTCAGGACATTCCAGTTTTATGGTAATTCCAATACACCCCGACCCTGTTCCCACATCGACCACCCGCCAATTCACATTCCCCCTCTCTGATAAAGGTCCGTCCTTTATCAGGGGTGGTTTTTGTGAATTGATGATTTGCTTGAGGTGGTCAACGAGGGTTTCGGTTTCGGGACGAGGTTCCAGTGTATCCGGCGTGACCAAGAACTCCCGTCCGTAAAACTCCGATTTGCCTCTTATATAAGCAAGCGGCTCATGGTTTTTACGGCGTTCGAGCTGCTTTTCAAGCTGGCCAATCATTGCCGCATCTAACACGAGCTCCGGATGTGCCAGCAGGTATGATTTATCCTGCTGTGTCGCATCTTCAAGCAAGACAAGGCTGTCCAAGCGGGCAGTCGGGACGCCGGCCCTGACAAGTTGTGTCATGGCTTCGTGGAGCCAAATCTCAGCCTTCATCGCTTAACAACTGGCGTTCATACTCGTGGAGTCTGTCGATGAGGTCATCGATTTCGCCGTTTAAAGCACCCGGGATATTGCTGCGGGAATAGCCGATACGGTGGTCGGTGATGCGGTCCTGCGGGAAGTTATAGGTACGTATCTTTTCCGAACGGTCGCCGGTGCCGATGAGCTTTTTACGGGCATCGGACAGTTCTTTCTGTTCTTCGTCCAGCTTCATCTGCAGCAGACGGGAACGCAGCACGCCCATAGCCTTGGCTTTGTTCTTTATCTGGGATTTCTCATCCTGGTTGGCGACAACCAGACCGGTAGGCAAGTGGGTGATGCGGACAGCTGAGTCGGTGGTATTGACTGATTGGCCGCCGTGGCCGCCGGAGCGGAAGACATCTATGCGCAGGTCGGCATCATTTATCTCTACGTCGGTTTCCTCGGCCTGGGGCATGGCAGCGACGGTCACCGTGCTGGTATGGATACGGCCTTGGCTTTCGGTCACCGGTACCCGTTGGACACGATGCACACCGGCCTCAAACTTCAGATTGCGGTAGGCGTCCTCGCCGTGGACAGCAAAGATGATTTCCTTGAAACCGCCGGCCTCCGAAGGGCTTTCGCTCAACAGCTCCGTCTTATAGTCGTGGGTCTCGGCCCAGCGGGCATACATGCGGTACAGTTCGCCGGCGAACAGGGAAGATTCATCACCTCCGGCCGCAGCACGAATTTCCATGATGACGTCTTTAGCATCGTTCGGATTCTTTGGCGTCAGCGCTTCTTCGAGCTCTGCTTGCACGGTATCGTAGGCCTGCCTAGACTTTAGCAGCTCTTCTTTGGCCAGTCCGGCCAGCTCATCGTTACCGGCGGCTAATTCTTCGTCCTGTTTTATCTGGGCAAGCAGTTTCTTGCGTGAATCGAACAAATCTATGAGTCTATTCAGCTGCGGTAGTCGCTTGGTCGCAGCGCGGTCCATATAGAAGTCAGGCTCGCTCTGCGCGCGCTGTTGCAAGACTGTCAGTTCGTCCCTGAGAGATTGTTCTTTCTCGTCCATAACCTACCTCAGTATATACAAAAACCACCTTTGCATATGTGACAAAAGGTGGCTCCAGGTGTTCTTAATTAGCGATTGCCGGGTTTCAGTGAGCCGATTTTTTGGGTCTCGTCAGCTTTCGGTGCTTTGACGCGGGTTTTATTGGCGGCCTTTTTCATGGCTTCCGCACGGGCCTTGGCAGCTTCCTGGCGGGCTTTGAACTTGTCGACACGGCCTTCGATATCCACCAGTTTTTCCTGACCGGTGAAGAAGGGATGCGAGGCGCTGGATATATGGACTTTTACCAAAGGATATTCAACTCCATCAAGGGTGATGGTTTCATCAGTTGCGACGGTCGAACGTGTCAAAAACGTCGTCTTGTCATTTAAGTCCTGAAAAACCACCGGGCGGTAGTTCTGCGGATGGATGTCTTTCTTCATAACCAAACGAGTATACACCCCTGTTGACATATGGTCAACCTATGACTGAAGACGCCTTAAATCATCCTGCAAGGAACCGGGGCGGGTGGCCCACAGACCGAGCAGCTCCATATCCGTGATGCCGTATTCCTGCAGCTTGGCAAGCACTTGACTGTGCGTACCTATCAAGACCTTTGGTAATTCCGGAGTCCGCTTTTCAGCGGCCAAAAACTGCTGCCAGGTGGCATCAATCACCTGTGTGTCAGTCTCGTCGCCCTCGGCGTCCAGTTCGCAATAGACATGGCTTATCCGTCGGCTGGGACGCGTCTCGTGCAATATCGGCACCAGGTGTCCCTGGCTATCGTACTCACGGCCCAGTTGGGCTGCGCGAACGACGCGTTCCACGCGGTGTCCGTTGTCAAGCAGGTTGTCCAATATGAACTCTACTGCCTTATCGCAGACTTCCTGGTAGTGGATGGTCTCTAAGGGAAGGTCTTCTGCTTGAGCCACCGCATCGTATGCTCTATCGGCAACGGCGCTGATTTCTGCGGATAAATCCTGGGGGAAAGAAAGGACAGACATAAACAAACTATAGCATAAGCAGTTATACTTGTCAATCTGTCGGCCATCTGTTACACTTTATCAGTAATAAATTAAGCAGTTTGGGGATGGATTCTCCTGATTGGCACCTTGAGCGGACCAACCGGGCACCCTGGATGAAGAATAAGAATCTGAAAGAAAGGACATCATTTTGGCTATAGATGTAGATATCAAAAAATTATTGGAAGCCGGCGCTCACTTCGGTCATAAGACCAGCCGTTGGCACCCCAAGATGGCCCAATACATACACAGCAAGCGCGATGGCACTCATATAATCGACCTGACTAAGACGGTCGAGCAGCTGGAAAAAGCGCTGGCGTTCATAGAAGACACCGTCGCTGAAGGCAAGCCCATATTGTTGGTAGGTACCAAGCGCCAAGCACACGACATCATCAAGGAGCTAGCAGACAAGACTGGCATGCCGTATGTAGTGGAGCGCTGGCTGGGCGGTATGCTGACCAACCGCAATACCATCGGCGGACGCATCAAGCACCTGAAAGACCTGGAAGAAAAAATGGAAAACGGCACCTTGGCTGCTAAATACAGCAAATTGGAAGTGCAACGCTTCCAGGAAGAGATTGACGATATGAACCATATGTACGGCGGCATCAAGAACCTGCCCGCTAAACCCGGTGCCGTGTTTGTTACAGATGTCACGCATGACATGAACGCCGTACGCGAAGCCCGCAAACTTGATGTCAAGGTCATCGCCATAGTCGATACAAATGCTGACCCGTCGCTGGTCGACTATCCCATTCCGGCCAATGACGATGCTATCAAGACCATACAGCTGATTTCTGATTATATCGGGCAGGCGATTGAAACGGGCAAGGCCAAGCACGCCAAGAAGGTTGAAAAAGCCGAGCCCGCGCCCGACAAGGACGAGAAAACAGAGACGCCAAAAGCAGAAGAACCTAAAGAAGTGACAAGGGCGGTATTACGAAATGGCTGATATAAGTATTGACGATGTCAAAAGACTCAAGAACCTAACCGGTGTCGGCCTGACAGATGCCAAAGCGGCACTTACGGAAGCCAAGGGCGACTTTGATGCGGCTCTGGCCGCTATGCGGAAGAAAGGTCTGACCAAAGCTGAAAAGCGCGGCGAACGGGAAGCTCGTGCCGGAGTCGTCGGTACATATAATCATGACAACCGCATCGGCGTGTTGGTAGAAGTGAATTGCGAGACCGACTTTGTGGCCCGCAACGAGCTGTTCGCGACGCTGGTCAAAGACCTGGCCATGCACATCGCGGCCAGCAATCCGGAGTTCGTAAGCTTAGATGACGTGCCGGCAACGGCCCGCAAAAAAGTAGAGGCAGAATTCAGCGAAAAGGCTAAGAGCGAGGGCAAGCCGGACAACATGATTCCGCAGATAGTGGACGGCATGCTTAAAAAACACTTCGCGGAGCGCTGCCTGCTAGACCAACCGTTCGTGAAGAATCCGGACCAAACCGTCGGTGACTATGTCAAAGAATATATAGCCAAACTGGGCGAAAACATCGTCGTGCGCCGTTTCTCCCGGATAGCCCTCGGCGAAGTTTCCGAGTAGAATATAACTTATGACACCACAGCAACTAGTTGACCAGGCAAAGGCAAAATTTACCCAGGCCGCCGGCCATTTTCAGGACGAAATGAAGAAACTGCGGACAGGACGGGCCAGCGCCAGCATGCTGGACGGGGTGATGGTTACCGCCTACGGTACGCCCATGCCACTGAACCAGGTCGCTAATATTACGGCACCGGAAGCGCAATTGCTGCAGATTACACCGTTTGATCCAGGAAATCTGGCCGCCATCTCGACCGCTATCCGCGAAAACCCGTCGCTTGGGATGAACCCCATGGATGACGGCCGGGTGGTCCGGGTGCCAGTGCCGCCGCTTAACGAAGAACGCCGTCGTGAAATTGTCAAAGTCCTGGGCGGCAAGGTAGAAGACGCCATGGTCAGCCTACGCAATGCCCGCCATGATGCCATCAAAGAGCTCGACCAAGCCAAGAAGGATAGAGATATCGGCGAAGATGACGCCAAACGCCTGGAAAAACAGATAGATGACGCCATGAACCAAGCCAAGGCGGACATAGATATCTCCGCCCAGGCCAAAGAGCAGGAAATCCTGACCGTCTAAGGCCTTAATAATGCTAGCAACCACGCTTGAAACTCTCGCAGTCTTCCAGAAAGACATCAATCGGGCTATGGAAGCCTATTTTGAAGCCAATGGGAGCCATGAGATGGCGCCGCATAGCCTGCAGGCGTATAAATTCCTGCGGGAATTTTCTTCACGTCCCGGGAAGCGCATCAGGGGTGCTTTGGCGATGGTGGCATACAAAATGTTCGATGGCCCGGACCACCGGACGGCTTTGAATCTTGCGATTGCGGTTGAGTTGATACAGAACTACCTGTTGATAATCGATGACGTCATGGACCGCTCAGAAAAAAGACGCGGGGCTCCGACCATCCATGAAGAGTACCTGAAAGTGTTGCCCAAAAACTTTGCCGGTCCTGAAGCCCGGCACCTTAGCAACATGCTGGGCGTAAGTGTCGGTGTCATCGCACAGCATATGGCTTCCGAACTGCTTGCCTCCCAGGACGCGCCGCCGGCTAACCTGCGGCAGATGCAGATGCTGTTCCATAAGAATATCCTGGCGACCTGCTATGGCCAGGTCGAAGACCTGTTCAATAATGCCATGCAAGATGCCGCTGAAGACGCCATTATCCGGACCTATATATTGAAGAACAGCTACTATACGTTCATAAATCCTCTGCAATGCGGAGCGGCGCTAGCGGGAGCAGACGACAAAACCCTGGCACTTATCAGCAGATTCGGTATCCATGCCGGCGTGGCTTTTCAGCTTCAGGACGATATCATCGGCATGTTCGGCGACGAGAAACAGACTGGCAAATCCGCGATGGATGACTTGCGCGAAGGTAAGATGACGGTACTCATACATCACGGCTTAGCCAATGGGGACAAGGAGCAGGTTGCCAATATACGGGCCGCGCTTGGCAATAGCGGACTGACCGCGGAGCAGCACGACCGCGTCAGGGCAACCCTCAAAGCTATCGGGTCCTATGGCTATGTGGCTGATATGGCCAAACACGAAGTGGCCGAAGCCCTGCGGATACTTGGCGCGTTCAAAAGCCGCCCCGGCTATGAATTCTTGCGCGGCCTGCTGGACTACATAATAGAAAGAGAAAATTAGTCCATGATGACTGCTCCCCGGCATGTAGGGATAATCATGGACGGTAACCGCCGTTGGGCCAAGGAGCACGACGTCTCCATATTGGAAGGCCATAGGGCAGGCTATCGGGCGCTCAAGGCATTATTGCCGGCATTCAAACGCTCAAATATCAAATATCTGAGTGTTTACGCTTTCTCGGTGGAGAACTGGTCGCGTTCGATGCCCGAAGTAAAAGGTCTGATGAGTCTATTAAAATGGGTCTTCAAAAACGAGCTGCACGTCTTCATGGAAGAGGACATCCGGATACGGGTCATCGGTTCGCGTCAGAACCTGTCTAATGATATCCGTCGTCTTATAGATAAGGCACAGCAGGAAACGGCCCGGAATAAAAGCGGCGTCCTGGCAGTCTGCTTTAATTACGGCGGGCAACAGGAAATCGCCGATGCGGCACGTGGAATCGTAGAAAAAGGCGTCAAAGCGCAGGATATAACCGACAAACTGATTGCCGGACATCTCTATGCATCGGACATCCCCCCGCTGGACCTCATCATCCGCACATCCGGAGAGCAGCGTCTGAGTAATTTCATGTTGTGGCGGGCCGCTTACGCGGAGTTATATTTCGTTGATAAACATTGGCCGGACTTCACGCCGGCCGATTTTGAAGCCGCACTGGCCGAATTTGCCGCCCGGCAGCGAAGATACGGGGCCTAACCCTAGCCCCTACATCCCAAACCCTCTATAATCAGGTAACATGTCGATTCTGCTTCTGATATTAGGACTGGTATTGTTCGTTTGTCTTGTGCTGGTGCATGAGTTTGGGCACTTCATCATGGCCCGGCGCGGCAATGTGGAGGTCGAGGAATTCGGCATTGGTTTTCCGCCCCGGGCCTGGGGAAAGAACTTAAAGAGCGGCTTATTGCTCAGTATAAATTGGCTGCCGCTGGGCGGTTTCGTGAAACTGAAAGGCGAAAACGATGCCGATAAATCACCGAGCAGTTTCGGCGCCGCCCCGCTTAGGACCAAGGTAAAGATTATGCTGGCCGGGGTGGTCATGAACCTGTTGGCGGCGTTCGCGTTGCTGACGTTGCTAGCGTTCGTGGGCATGCCGCGGCTGATTGAGAACCAATTCACGGTTGCGCGTGACACGCATGTAACAAAACAGGAAGTGCTCATAGCATATGTGGAGGCAGATAGTCCGGCACAAAAGGCAGGGCTGGCGATTCAGGACCAGCTTATACGGATAGGACAGGATCAAAACGTAACTACAGCAAATGATTTGCCAGCGTTGACACAGAAACAAGCCGGCCAGACGGTCGATGTGGTGTATAAACGTGATGGAAAAATCAGGTACGCGACGGTAACGTTGCGCTCCAAACAAGAAGTAGAGGCCAGCAAGAAGACCGATAGCCCGAAAGGTTACCTGGGGATATCGCCGACCGAATACGTCGTCCAGCGCTCTACCTGGTCAGCGCCCATCGTCGCCGTCGGCTTCATGAAACAGGTGACGGTGTTGACATTCAAGGGCATCGGCAATGCTTTGGCCGGATTATTCCAGGGCAATACCGCCAAGGCCGGCGCCCAGGTGGCAGGACCGGTCGGCATATTCGTGCTACTCAAAGACGGCAGCTTATTAGGCTATCAATTCATATTGATGATTATCGCGGTCATTTCGCTCACGCTGGCTATCATGAACGCGTTGCCCATCCCAGCGCTGGATGGCGGCAGGCTATTCGTGACACTGTTATTCCGCGCGGCACACCGGCCGCTCAAGAAAAAAACGGAAGATATCATCCATGGCACCGGCTTCGCGGCGCTCATGCTGCTGTTCGTAGTCATTACCGTCGTAGATGTCAGGAGATTCCTTTAAGCCACATGGAAGAAACAACTCCTAACCATAAACCGTATGGTCCGGCTGCTACGGTAGCGGTCACACTCGTCATCTATATAGCCGCTCAACTTCTGGCAGGTGTCCTGATATCCATCATACCCTTCCTAAGGCACTGGACCTCGGCACAGACCACTGCGTGGCTGCAGGATAACGTCTGGGCGATGTTCGCTTTCGTGGCCATCATAGAATCAATCACGCTCGGCTTGCTCTATATGTTTCTGCGCCAGCGCAAGCTGAGCTTTTCAAGTCTGGGACTCGATAAGGCAAAAACCAGATATATCCTGTATGCGTTATCCGGTTTCGGGGTTTACTTTGTCTTATATATCATCGGGCTGCTACTCGTTAAGATTGTGGCGCCCGGACTTAATCTTGACCAAAAACAAGAGATAGGCTTCAGTGCCAGTGCCAGCGGCAGGCAGCTGGTGCCGATATTTTTAAGCCTTGTCATCTTACCGCCAGTGACCGAAGAAATAGTCGCGCGGGGCTTCCTATTCGGTGGGCTCCGGACCAAGCTGCCGTTCGTGACGGCGGCCGTCATCACCAGCATTATGTTCGCGGCAGCGCACTTGGGCGAAACCACCGGAGGACTGCTTTGGGTAGGGGCCATAGACACGTTCATATTATCGCTCGTCCTTTGTTACTTGCGTGAAAAGACGGGCAGCTTGTGGCCATCCATCGGTGTCCATATGATTAAGAACGGCCTTGCGTTCATTGTTTTATTCAACATAGTGCAATATATCAGGTAATGTGGTATAGTTGGCATATGAGTCTGGCTCAAAAAGTTTACTGGAACGTTCCCAAGCCGCCCGCCCGGGCGTAGTTTGTGATTTTAATAGGTTCAGTAAACTAAATACGCCCCTCCAAGAAGAGGGGTTTTT
>DATIHP010000079.1:0-4905 GCA_035480495.1 Saccharimonadales bacterium (SeqCode) | reverse complement strand
GGCCGCGGGTAATGTAGAGGAAGCGCGGCTGGTATAACGCCAAAGCGGGGGCGTCGGTGCGCCACGACTGCAGGAACGGCGCGTATTTTGCTATCCTAAGACCGGCGTCGAGCCGTGTACGCCCGCCCTCCAAAGCTTTGTCGGCGGTGAGGGATTTATAATCCGAAAGGTTCAGCCTGGACGATGCACGGGGGTCGGCCTGGGAACTGTGCCAGTAAGCGAATACATCCGGGTCTACACCGACAGATATGCCGAACAACAGTGCATCGTATCCCCGGCCCGTTATGGTTGATTGCAAATCCGTGTCATTCGGTAATGTGACCTGTACGTCCACGCCGATAGCTTGCCAGGCTTTTTGCAATTGTTGTGTGAGATAGACATATTCCAGATTATTTTGAGCGACAAGCTTGATGCTAAGTTTACCGGTGCCGTTGCTGCGGATAGCTGAACCGGCTGTCCGTTTCCAACCGGCATCCTCAAGTAGTTTATTGGCCTGGTCAAGGTTAGTTGAAAATTGTTTCAGCGACGGATTATAGCCCAGCTGGCCGTGCAATAATGGTTCGTCCGCCGGGATAACCGGGTAGCCTAGGCCGTTTACTAGCGTCGGCACGCTGACCGCTTGGACAAGCGCCTGTCTGACACGTACGTCTTTCAGCGGTTCGCTGTCTGTCTTAAAAAATACCATGGTCTCGGCGGTCAGCGGCAAGCTATACTCCTGAATGTCGGCCTTATGAGCCAACGCGTCAGGCATGCTGTTGAGTCCGACCATCGCGTTTATCTCTTGCTTTTGAAAACTTGCGATAAGCTGGTTTTCGTCGGGGTATGTCTTTATCACGAACTGTTGGAGTGCCGGTGCACCCCCGTGGTATCCGTCGAATGCCCGAAGCCCGATATGTTGTTCATTGATGTCATTGTTACCGGCCACTATCTCAATGGTTTCCCATTTGAAGGGTCCGGCCCCGATAGGATGGGCTGTGTTGAACGTCGATGAACGCAACTGTGCAATCGGTACTGCTTCCAGACTGTGCTTCGGGATGATTCCGGCCGTCAAACCGTAAATGAAAGGTGCCAATGGATTGGGCAGGCTGAAGGTAATGGTCCGGGCGTCAACCGCTTTGATGGTCACGTCCTGCCAAGCATGGAACAATGGTGATTTGGCATCAGGATTGCGGGCGGTCTGGAACGTAAAGACGACATCGTCAGCTGTCAAGGCCTGGCCGTCTTGCCATGTCAGGTGCGGCTTCAGCACGAATGTGTAAACCTTGCCGTCTTCACTCACCTTCCATGACTGAGCCAAGTCGCCTATCAGATGATTATTAGAATCGTATTTAAGCAGGCCCGCAAAAATCAATTTGGATACGGACGTATCAACCAGGCCTGTCGCATACAAAGGGTTGGCGTTCGTGAAAGAGCCGGCCATGCCTTCTGAATACGTCCCCCCGGGCACCGGCTTGAGTTCTTGGTAGTATTTGCCGAGACCTCTTAACTGAAGTCCGACGATTCCGGCAAGGAGTACCATGAGCAGTACCCAGCCGGCAACGAAACGACGGACATCAATCAAGCGGCTTAGGCGTTTGAAGAAGTGTCTCTCCAGGCGTTCCTCGGCCTGCACACCCATTTCTTCGACTTGCTTGCGGCTACGGCGAAAACGACGGCGCCAGCGTAAACGGGTGGGACGGTCGATTACGTTCATGCGCGGCGCCTAAGCGATGAGGCCTAGTAAAAGTGAGGCCGCGAAGACGATGACCAATACGATGGTTATCTGATGGAGCGTCTTATCCGAACCGCGCCGAACGGTGTTCACTTCTCCACCGCCGCCCATACCGGCACCCAGGCTGGCTCCGCGGGTCTGTATCAGTATAAGGATAGTCAACAGGGCCATGGAACCGATAGTCACGTAATTGTAAACGCTCATCTTTCCTCCAAAATAGTACTCACCAGGTAGTTTACCAAGCCTATCACCATACCGGCAAGCATGGCCGCGCCAAAATTAGTCACGTGAAGACCGGTATATAATTTGCTGACTAACAGCACCATCAGGCCGTTGATGACAATCATGAAGAGGCCGAGGCTGAACAGGATGGCTGGTAACGATAGGATGACTACGATGGGTTTGATGACGGCATTTACGGCGGCCAGGATAAGGCCTGCTATCAGGACGACGCCCAGGCTGCGGTCGTAGCTGATGCGTTGGCCCAAGATGCCGCCCGCGATCCAGAGCCCGAGGCTGCACACAAACCACCGTAATAACAGTCGCCCGAACGGTCCGCGTTTCATTGTATCTATTGTAACAGTCTAAGCATTAGCGTGCTAGTCCCGCGCTCAGGTTTTGGCTGCCCTCCGGCGTTATCAGGATATCGTCCTCTATGCGTATGCCAATACCTTCCTCGGGTATATAGATGCCCGGCTCCACCGTCACGATGACGCCCGGTTCGATAGGGTGGCCGTAGTCACCCAGGTCATGCACGTCTATGCCCAGGAAGTGCGAGGTAGCATGGGGAAAATACTGCCTGACCGCTTCGTGCTCAATAGTACGTATCAGGCCCAGTTCCCGCAGTTTCTCGCCCATCATATGTTCGACTTGTTTTTCATACTCCTTCATGATGACGCCGGGTTTTAGGCTTGCCATAGCAAAATCTGCTACTTCCTTGACAGTCTCATAGACAGCACGGTACCGCTTGGTCGGTCTGGCGGTCCAACAGCGCGAAATATCAGCCGTGTAATGGTCATAGGCGGCAGCCACATCAAGCAACAGGGGTTGATTGGGACGGATGCGGGCGGTATTACCGAACGGATGTATGGTCGAGGCTTTGGCGCCGGCCGCCACGATTGGCTCGAAACCATGGCCGCTTCCGCCGCCTTGCCAGAAATATCTGGTAAGGTCCATCTCTATCTCGAACTCGTGTTTGTATTGCCCCTTCCTGAAGCTCCGCTCTATTTTCTTTAAGGCGCCAGTCGTAATAGCGATGGCATGGGTCAATGTTTTTATCTCAGCCGGCTGTTTGACCATACGCATACGCTGCAGATGTTGGCGCAGGTCCAGTAGCGTAAGTTTCGCATTATGGCGCTTCATTTCCCGTATCAAGTGCTGCCGCGCCGGATTGGTATACATACCGAGCGCCTTGATATATGTGTCGGCTGGCGATAACACGGCAACGCTGCTAGCACGTTTCAGACGTCCTCCCAGACGTTTCCATCCATCCTTTTCCAGCAATACTTCGGCAATGCCGCTTTTCGCACTGAGTACCTCGGTGTCAATCGCCCCGTCGAAAGCGATGCGCGATGGCGTCAAATCGGGGATTATGAGATACTCTTTTCCCTTATCCATCACCAAGATGACATTTGGTTCGTCAATGCCGGTCAGATACCAGAAACTGCCGTCCTGTCTGAAACGGAACGTCTCATCAGTAGCCTTTTGAAGCAGGCCGTTAGCCGTCAGTACGATGGGTGCCGTGCCGGTGAATAATTTCCTTAGCCTCTCGCGGTTGCCCCTGAAAAAGTCGGCGGTAAACTCGGATTTCATGGTTGAACTGATAGTATAGCAAATTACAGGGTACTAGGAGCGTTTTGCACGCTGGAGCGGCCGCAGATACTGTTTCAGGATGACGGCTTTCTTAGGCCCGATGGTCTTTTCAATCTCAAACTGGCGCGCTTGCATGAGGCCCCGCATACTGCCGAAGGTCTTAATCAGTTTTTTACGGGTTGCCGGACCGATGGTAGGTATGTCATCCAACAGGCTGGCTGTCTGGCGTCTGACCTTCAGAACGGAGTGGTAACTAACCGCGAAGCGGTGCGACTCATCACGGATCCGCTGCAGCAGTTTGACCAGATTGGAACTGCTCGGCAGATTCACTAGCATAAAATCCTCGCTTTCCGATACGAATCCGCCCAGTTTATGCAACACCCCCAGGTTCAACGACACGCCGCTGCGAGTCTTGTGGATGACCAATTGCTCCTCGCGTTTTGCGAGACCGATGAATGGGATATTCTGGCAGCCGGCTTCGTCACGCGCCCGGGTGGCAGCCTCCAGCTGGCCCTTACCGCCATCTATCAAGACCAGGCTGGGCAGTCCCCAGGCCTTACGGTTGCGTTCGCTCAGACGCCTACCGATTGTTTCGTGCATGTTATAAAAATCATCGTTATGGTCTTTCTTGGTCTTGAATTTCCGGTATTCGCTCTTGTTGCTGACACCGTTGGTAAAGACTACCATGCTGGCAACCACGTCCGTCCCTTGCATATGGCTGATATCATAGCCTTCCATACGCCGCGGGAACGCTGATAAGCCGAGTAAATCAACCAGTTCGTTCAGTGCGTGGTCTTTGCTGATGTCAAGGAACTCCTTGTCGCTGAAGACGACCTGCTTGGTCAGCCGCTGGAGCGAGAGCAGCTGATTGCGGGCTTTGGCGGCCGCTTCAAAGTCCTGTCGTTTAGCTTTGGCTTTCATGTCTTTTTCCAGTTCACGCTCAATACTTTTGCGCCTGCCTTCCATGATAGCCATCAGTTTGCGCAGATTGGCGCGGTAATCTTCCAGGCTGGTCTTACCGTCTTCCAGGCCCGGATCCAACCCCAAATGGTAATGCAGGGTGGCCCGCTTCTGGCCCGGTACGCGGCGCGTAGCGAACGGGAAGATACGCCGCAACAATTTGAGCGCCTGGCGGACACTTTGGACGCTTAGGTACGGTCCGAAGTAGCGTGCGCCGTCATCCAACGGACGGCGGGTCGTACTGACGGTCGGGAAGTCGCTGTCATAGTCAATCCTGATGTATGCCATCGATTTATCGTCGCGTAGCAAGATGTTATAGCGGGGCATGTAACGCCGTACCATCTCGGCCTCCAGGAACAACGCCTCCAGTTCACTCTCCACTTCCATCCAGTCAGTATCGGCAATCTCCGCAACTAACGCCT
>DATIHP010000078.1:0-4055 GCA_035480495.1 Saccharimonadales bacterium (SeqCode) | reverse complement strand
TTCTTTTCCGAGACGTCTGTCTTATCAGCTAATTCATCTGTGGCGGTTTCTTCGGCTTCAGCCGGTTTGTCTTCCTGTTCGGGTTCATCAGGTTCATCTTTCTCCTCAGCCGTTTCAGGTTCTGCCGGTTTTTCGGTTTCTACCGGTTCCTTATTTTCGGCGGGTTTGTCATCGGCCGGCTCGGCAAGCGGTTGGATGGTCTTGTCGGCTCGGGATACTGGTTTTGCCGGCTCTGCCGCAGGTTCTTCATCGGCTTTTTTTTCAGTCTTCCCTACCATCATCGGATCCTGGACCATGGGACGGTGCGTCACGATGACGGGACGGGATGAAGTGTCCGGTGTCGATTCGCCCGGCTTGTTGACGTCCATTGTTTTTTTATCGTTCGCGTTATTGTTTGCCATGGCTGTCTGCCTGTTCTAAGGTGCGGTAAGCGGTTTCGACGATGCCGCTGAACTCATGGTAATTCAGGCTTGCACCGCCGACAAGCAGGCCGTTCACGCCTTCGCTGGACAATAGCCCCGACGCGGTCGAGGAACTGGCGCTGCCGCCATATAGTACGCGGACATTCTCGGCTACTTTTTTGCCGTAGAGATGGCGGATATTATTGCGTATAGAAGTCGCAGCCTTGGCAATGATGTCCGGGGTAGGAATCTCATGATGCGTATAATCTTTGCCATTGCTCAGCGCCCAGACCGGCTCATAGGCGATGACGATGGTTTCCACTTCCTCGGCTGTCAAGTTGCTCAGTGCCGTCGTTACTTGATCGTGTAAAACCCGCATGGTCTCGCCTTCAAGTCGTTCGTGTTTGGTCTCACCGACGCATAATACGGGTGTGATATCATTGCGCACCGCGGCAGCGACTTTGTCCCGCACGCTTTCCAGGCTTTCACCGAACTTGTGGCGGCGGTCGGAATGCCCCACAATCACGTAATCTACCAGCCCCCGCAGCATGTTGAAGCTCACCTCGCCGGTGTATTGACCCTCGTCTTTGAAATAAGCATCTTGGGCGGCCAAATGAAACTTGCGGTGGTCAATCTGTAAAGACAATGGCTGCAGACACAGATAGCTGGGAGCGACGACGACTTCTATATCGCGGCGAGCGGTAATCTTTGCGTCCAGACGGTGCATCAAGATACTGGCCTCGTGCACATTCAGATTCATTTTCCAGTTTCCAATGATAAGAAATTTTTTCAATGAGTTCATAGTTATAATGCTTTTGCTTATTGTACCATTGAACCGTCCTTACCCTGCAAGGCTTCGATACCTGGTAATTTGTTGCCGCTCATCAGCTCCAGGCTGGCACCGCCGCCCGTTGAGACAAACCCGAAACGGGAGCCCAGGCCGGCGTTATTGACATAGTCTGCCGTATCGCCGCCGCCGATGACACTATAAGCACCGCTGCTGATAATCTTCTCGGCCACGGCTTCCGTGCCATGCGCAAAAGCGGGGTGTTCGGCTATGCCGACCGGACCGTTCCAGATGACGGTGCCCTCCGGTCTGATAGCAGTGTCAAGTTGGCCGGCAGATGCCGGACCTATGTCAGCGATTATATCCGCCTCGCCTACATCCTGTACTGCAATGGTACGGATATCGATAGCCATCTCCACATCTGTAGTAACCACGGCATCGACAGGTAGCAACAATGTCTTACCTTGGCTGGCAGCTGACGCCATGATTTGCTTGGCCGCTTCGATTTGGTCCGGTTCGTTCAGGCTCTTACCAATCGGCAACCCGCCGGCGGCTAAGAACGTATTGGCCATGGCTCCGCCGATGAACAGCACGTCCACCTTCTGTAGCAAAAATGACAGGATTGGAACCTTGGTAGAGATTTTGGCACCGCCGGCCACTGCTACAAGCGGCCGCTTAGGGTTTTCCAAAGCATCAGTGATGGTCGTGACCTCTTTCTCAAGCGCCAAGCCTGCTACAGCTGGTAGGTACTTAGGAATACCGACAAGCGATGCGTGGCTGCGATGGCAGGTCGTGAAATCGTCGTTCACATACACTTGCCCGTAGCTTGCCAAACGACGGGCAAAGGCGTCGTCGTTAGCTTCTTCTCCCGGGTCAAAACGCAGGTTTTCCAGCATAAGTATCTCGCCCGGCTTGATGGAAGCCGCAGCCGCCCCGGCCGCTTCGCCGGCGCAGTCCGCCACGAACTTGATAGGTTTCCCAAGCAGCTCGGATAAGAGCGGCGCCACCGGCGCCAGACTTTGGCCTTCACGGCTATGATGGCTGAGCAATATGATAGCGGTGTCCTGTTCTAAAAGGTACTTAAGCGTTGGGAGGGCCGCTTTCAGGCGCATGGTGTCGTCAATACGACCGTTTTCTATCGGGACGTTCAGCATCGCCCGTACCAGTACGGTCTTGCCTCTTAAGTCAATGTCACGGATTGTTTTTTTATCAAAGCTCACCGGTTGGGCCTCTCCAGTTATGTCCTATTCTAACACGCGTACTTTGATGGTATCGGTCGTTCCGACCACCCCAGGATATTGGCCGGAGGCAGTCACTATCATGTCGCCTTTGGCCAGTACTTTTTTTTGTCTTAGCCAGTTAGTCAGTTTGGTGGCGGCAAGCTTGTCATCCGGCCGCACATAGCTCTTGGTGCCATAGGCGATTGCCAACTGCTGCGCGACACGGGGATCTGACGTAACGGCTACCAGCGGCTGCCGTGGCCGGCGGGAAACCAGTTGCAAGGCGGTGGCGCCCGATTTGGTCTCTGCCACAATGGCCTTGGCATTTACTTCGTCTGCCAGGCTGATAACTGCATTGCAGATAGCGGCTTGTTTGGTCGGCTTGATTCCGTCCGTATTGGTATATACCGCTTTTATCGGTGAATTTTCTTGGGTGTATAGGATGACCCGTTTCATCATCTCGACCGATTCTATAGGATATCTTCCGTTGGCGGTCTCATCACTCAGCATCACACAATCAGCCCCGATGATAACGGCCGTAGCGATGTCTGATACTTCCGCCCTGGTCGGTTCGCTTGATTCGGTCATACTGAAGAGCATCTGCGTAGCAATAATGGTCGGCTTGGCATATTGCATGCCCAAGCCTACCAATTGGCGCTGCACGATAGGAACGGATTCCGGCAATGCTTCCACTGCCAAATCGCCCCGCGCCACCATGATTACATCTGCTTCCCTCACGATTTCCTGCATGTTCGCAACGGCGGCTTTGGTTTCGAACTTGACGATAATCTTGGCATTCATACCCAGGTTCTTGATAAGCCTGCGCATGGTGCGGATATCCTGACCACTCTGCACGAAACTTTGAGCCACGTAGTCAATGTCGTGTTCCGAACCAAATGCCAGGTCGGCCTTGTCTTTCTTGGTAATGATATCGCCGCCAAAGTCCGTATCGGGCAGGTTGATACCTTTGCGTTTTATTAGGATGCCGTCATTCTCGGCCCGGACATGCACGACGCCGTCCTTTACACTGCTCACGACAGTCTTGACTTTGCCGTCATAAAGAAAGAGCCGTTCACCACGTCTTACCTTCTTGCTCAAGTCGTATTGGGTCGGCAGATGGCCGGAATTTTGGTAATCGGCTTTGTAGGCAAAACTTAGGCTTTGGCCTGCCTGCACCGGCACGATACCCTCAAAGTCACCCAGCCGTATCTTAGGGCCCTGCAAGTCCTGGATGATAGCAACCGGTTTGCCGTATTCCTTGGCGGCTTTCCTTATCCATCTTATCTGTTTGATGCGTTCTTCTTGCGTGCCATGGCTAAAGTTCAGCCGTATGCCGTTGGCTCCTGCTTTGATAAGGTTCAGGATAGCTTCGTAACTATCCGTCGACGGTCCGATGGTAGCGATTATCTTGGTCCGCTTAAATTTAGCAACGGGCACGTTCGGTGCTTTATGGGTAGTTTCCATATATACCTCTAGTGTAAACGTTTATGCTTTGGCTGTACAAGCCAAGACACAAAAAACTTGAGTTATATGGTAAGTCGAATTACGCAACCCCTCATGCTTTTGACTAGCTATTTCTAATCTGTTATGGTACTATTTTTTGGTCAATTTCATCTAATGCTGGTCCCGTCGTCTAACGGTTAGGAC
>DATIHP010000077.1:0-3342 GCA_035480495.1 Saccharimonadales bacterium (SeqCode) | reverse complement strand
TATCTGTAATTCATCGCATAGCCCGGCGTTAAGGCATTGCTGAATAGTGCTGGCGCCGATTACCTGGACGTTCTTATCGCCTGCTGCCTGCTTGGCCAGTGAAATAGCGCTTTCAATACTATTAACAAATGTGAAGCTGAGGTTGCCATTTCCTTTGGGGTACTTGGCTGGAGGTGCGTGTGTCAAGACAAAAAGCGGAGTTTGGAATTCATAATCGTCGTTAGCCCACATGAATGGATCGGCCATCTCATAAGTATGCCGGCCCATAATAGCCGCGCCGGTATTCTCAATCATTTCCTGGAAAGACGGAATATCGTGGAGTTCGGCAAAATCCGGATTAAGTCTTTTTACGTTGCCGTCTTCGTCATTGACGAAGCCGTCCAAAGACATGGTCATACCGGCGATTACTTTTCTCATAGAAAACCTTTCATGTACTTTATGCCGTCCTTAAGATTCTATCAAAAGGCTACACCAGGAATTATTGAATCGCCTCTAAAAGAGCGGTTTTGTTATGATTAGAGGGCATTAAGTAGTATAAGCGAAACTAACTATGCGCATTTTCCGCGGCCGAAAGCAAAAAACCTCTGGACGAAGAACCGCCTACACGTGGAGTTTTGTCGTTTTCTGCTTGGGTGTCTTGATGACCGTCGTCATAATCGCCTCTGTGGGAACTCGCCTATCGCCCTCCAGCCATGCCGCCACGCTAACGGGCGACCTCAACGGGGACGGCACCGTCAACGTGTTTGATCTCAGCATCTTTCTCGCCCACTGGCAGCAGACAGGCAGCGGCATCGCAGAAGATTTTAATAACGATGGCAGCGTCAATATCTTTGATCTCAGCATACTGCTGACTAATTACGGCGCAAGCGGGGGCGGCACCAACGTGGCGCTGTTTAACCGCATCACCTATGCCGGCTCATTGCCCGGCGCATCGAGCTCTTATCTCAACCAGGAAGCTAACCGTTACCAGGTCATACAGTTACAGGGGGACGAAGGCGCCTCCCTGGTATCTACGCTGCACGCTGACAATCCAAACCTCAAGGTGTTCGTCTACGTTGATGACATCGGCACAAAGTCGGGTGATCCCCAAGCAATTACCAGCTGCACCAATTACTCGACAGACAACACCAACGCCAACGCGCACCCTGGGAATCCGCAATACGACTGGTTCCTAAAAGACTCCGGCGGCAACCGCATCCAATACTCGGGCTATCCAGGTCAATATTTGATGGATGTCGCCAACCCTTATTATCAGGCGGCCTGCATAGCACATGCCATGGACTTAGTCCGAAATATGGGTGCCGACGGCATCGCGTGGGATAACGTCATCGCTAACCTTAGCTGGGTAGAGAGCGCCTCGGTACCTGAATATCCCACCCAAAGCTCCTGGGTTGCGGCAGAATACAATTGGGCCACGGCGGTCGGCCCGATTGCTCACAGTAATGGACTGCTCCAGTTACCCAACGTGAGTGGCGGTAGGTGGGACTCGAACTTCCCGACATTCAGGCAAGACATCATCACCAAGGGGCAGATGGACGGCACTATGGAGCAATCCTGGACCGACGGTGGCTTGGGTACCGCCCAGCAGGATCCGTACTGGGCAGGCAAGCTGGCAGATGCCTCCTGGGCCGAAACAAACCACAAATATTACGTGGCAAACAACGCCGAGGCCACTGATTCGGAGAGCGAAGACAGGTATGGCCTGGCCTCGCTGCTGATGGTCGCTAACGGGTACGCCAGTTATTCTACCTCGTGGAATTCGTGCTTCACGACTTGCGAATCATCGTGGCCAGAGTATAGTACTGCCCAACAATTGGGGTCACCCACCGGTGCGTACTCACACCGCACCAATGGCGCTTACGAGCGTGACTTTGCTAACGGGGTAGTGCTGGTTAATCCGTCGCAGAATACGATTGCCTCTTTCTCGCCAACCCCTGGCGGTACTTATTCAGGTTCGGGGCTCACTAACGTCTCTTCGGTGACGCTTGGGCCTGACCAAGGGCTCATCCTCCTAAAGAATTAGACGCAGAATATCCTAATTGGGCAATTGTGCCGCGCTACCTATGTAACTTTTGTGACATGGATATCGGTTTGGTTTTGTTAAAATGCGGGCATGAGAAAAATTGTCGTTCTGATGATGATTACACTCGATGGAGTTATCCAGTCGCCCAGTGGGCCGGAGGAGGATGCTTCGGAAGATTTTAAGTATGGCGGCTGGACCGTTCCATACTCCGATCCGGCCATGGGCGAAGTACTCGACAAAGAAATGAGCGCGCCGTTTGACTTGCTACTCGGCAAAAAGACATACGCGATATTCGCGCGCTATTGGCCGAAGCAGACAGGTACGATTGCCGACGCATTCAATAAAGCTAAAAAATATGTGGTGACAGATGAAAGCGCCGACCTTACCTGGAAAGAATCGGTTCAGATAAATGGTGACGTGGCGGCTAAGCTTAAGGCTCTGAAAGCCGAGGACGGGCCGCCGTTCCAAGTGTGGGGTAGCCATACGGTAATCCAGATCATGCTCAAGAATGATTTGGTTGATGAGCTGAGGTTGAGGATATTTCCGGTTACAATCGGCAGCGGGAAGCGTTTATTTGCCGAGGGCACGACCCCTGCCGCTTTTGAATTAACAGACTCCCAAGCTTTACCAAGCGGCGTTATCTTGGCCAACTACAAAAGGGCTGGCGAACTTAAGACGGGTACGATGGAATGAGCGCCAAAGTTACAGGCATCGGCGGCTTTATTTTTCGGGCGAAAGACCCAGATGCGCAGGCAGCTTGGTACAAGAAACACCTTGGCATTGACCGCAATAAATGGGAACAGGAGGCGGGCGCGACGGCTTTCGCACCTATGTCCGCAGACACCGATTATTTTGCTCAGTCGCAGCAATTCATGTTGAACTTCCGCGTCGATGACCTGGACGGCATGCTGAAGCAGCTCAAAGCTGATAAGGTGAAGCAGGTAAAAGACGTGGAAGAATACGAAGGCATCGGCCGTTTCGCGTCGATTGAAGACCCGGAAGGCAACCGCATCGAGCTATGGCAACCGGAGGGCAATTAGAAATATGGCCTTAAGTATCAGCTGTTCTATGGAAGATCACGAAAGCTGCACCAACGGCGATTGGTGCGAATGCGAGTGCCACAAGGGGTAAAGAATATGCTGCAATGTACGCCATTCCTGCTGTTTGACGGTAACTGTGCCGAAGCGATGACGTTTTATAAGGAGTGCCTGGGCGGTGAGCTGACGCTGACCAAACTGGGCGACACTCCGATGAAGGACGCATTTCCGGCCGAGAAGCACGGGCGGATTATCAACGCCTACCTGAAAAGCGGCGGGCTG
>DATIHP010000076.1:0-5298 GCA_035480495.1 Saccharimonadales bacterium (SeqCode) | reverse complement strand
TACTATAACCACTCCGCCAAGAAGGATCAGATAACAGTACTGGAATTCCAACTGGAACTGGCCAAAAAGCACCATCTGCCGCTTATTTTCCATGTCCGGGAGGCATTTGAGGATTTTTGGCCTGTTTTTGACCGGTTTCAGGGCGTCAGAGGTGTTGTACATAGCTTTTCAGCTACCCCACGGGAATTGGAACAAATCCTTGCCAGAGGGCTCTATGTGGGTCTGAATGGTATAATGACCTTTACCAAGGATGAACGGCAACTGGCAGCTGCCAAAATCATCCCAACAGATAGACTTCTGTTAGAAACCGACGCACCTTTCTTGACACCTGCTCCTAACCGTGGTACAATCTGTACGCCTAAGCATGTCGTGCAGACGGCGGAGTTTTTAGCAGGCCTTAGGGATGAAAGCGTAGCAGAAATAGCTACTATGACGACCCAAAACGCCTGCGATTTATTTTCCATCTAAAATATGTTTATGACAGTCATTGATACAACCTCACCAGAACACAACCGGGAACGGCTCGAAGCCCTGCCTTATGTAGGACAACGCCGTATTGCTGACCTGAGTGTTGCGCGACAAGTCATAACCGAATTCTTAGGTGCCTTGGAGGAAGCGATACCTGCCCCTGTACCGGCACCGGCGCCACCCCGCGCTCCCGAAAATTATGTCCGCTTAGCGGAGACGCCGGAACCGCACGACGGCACCGAGTACATCCGTCCCGTCACGGCGGCTGATTTTGAGCTTAACTCCACCGAACCACCTATTACGACCGGACAGATAGCGCCGGCCGTTCCAGCTGATGATACCCACAACCTTGATGAGATACGGGCAAAGGTTGCCGATGCGGCAGCGCCTGGAAAGGATTTGGATGTTCCAGAAATTACTTAACGGCATCGTAGGACAGCGCACCCAGCAACGGCAAGCCGATTTATATCGCAACTTGATCCGTCACGAAGCCAGGATAGGCGGCCAAGTCTTCGGTCCGATTCCGGCCGGCCATCATCGCGAATTCTTCTGTCTGGACAGCCACAGCTGGGTATGGCACGAAGAGTGGCAGGACCAATATGGTAAGACCCACGTGCGTACTACCCGTTATGACGTCCGCCCGGATGGCCTGCTGAAATCACAGCATGGCAATTATCAGCGCGTCAGCGAACAAGAGACCAAGCGGTTCAAACAAGCCGTCAAACTTTATCTCGACCGCATCAACCAGGAAATGTACAGCGGGCTGATAGCGTAACAGCTTCGCCTCATGAGAGGGGAATATCCCCTCTCATCCCGCAGGCAAGATGTAATACATATTTGCCACTGCTACTCTCCCCTAATACTAACCGCTAAGGTCCTTAGCTTATAATTAGCATGATGAAAACGGTTTATCTAGATTATGCGGCGGCGACACCGATTGATCCGGGTGTCCAAGCAGCCATGCGGCCA
Source organism: Saccharimonadales bacterium (SeqCode) (assembly GCA_035480495.1). Taxonomy (GTDB): domain Bacteria; phylum Patescibacteriota; class Saccharimonadia; order Saccharimonadales; family DATIHP01; genus DATIHP01. Next base: position 3,861 of record DATIHP010000076.1, on the reverse strand, counting down.
TACCATGCTGTAAAATTCTACAATCCATCGGCGATTTACTTGGCGGCCAAACATGTATCCGATGATTTGCAGACCGCCCGTGCACTGGTAGCCGCAGTGCTTGGGGCCCGCCCGGCCAACATAACTTTCACAGCCGGGGGCACCGAGGCGAACAATCTGGCTTTAAAAGGCGTCTTATATGAGCATCCGGCAACCCATGCGGTAACAACGGCGCTTGAGCATGATTCGGTCCGGGCGCCACTTGCATTCATGGCCGGTCATGGCTGGTCATATACTGAAGTAGCCCCAAGGCCTGACGGCATAATCGACCCGGCGAAGATTACTGAAGCGGTGACCGAGCGGACCGTGCTGGTAAGCGTCATGTACGCGAACAATGAGATTGGCACCATCCAACCGCTCCGACAGGTTGCTGCGCAGTTGGAAATAATCCGCAGATACCGTCGCAAGGCTGGGAATACGCGTCCGCTATATTTGCATACCGACGCCTGTCAGGCGGCTAACTATCTGGACTTGCACGCCTCCCGCCTCGGCGTAGATATGATGACGCTCAATGGCGGCAAAATCTACGGACCCAAGCAAAGCGGGGTTCTCTATACGGCCAACCATGTCAAACTGACCCCTCTTATCCATGGCGGCGGCCAGGAGGCAGGCCTGCGCAGCGGTACGGAAAACGTAGCGGGAGCAATCGGGTTCGCACATGCACTTAAACTTGCTCAGACCCTTAAAAGTACCGAAAGCAAGCGACTGAAGACGCTGCAACAACAGTTTCTGGACCTGCTTTTAGAACAAGTACCAACCGCCCAACTTAACGGCTCTTTGCGCCATAGATTACCTAACAATCTTCATATCACGATTCCGGGGGCTGACAATGAGCGTCTATTATTCGCACTGGACGGACAAGGTATCCAGTGTGCTGCCGGGTCCGCCTGCAGCGCAAGCAAGGCCGAAGTATCACACTGCTTGCAAGCTATCGGATTGACGGACAAGGCAGCCAGATCGTCTTTGCGTTTCAGCATGGGCCGGGGCACCACCATACAGGACGTTCGCCGTGCCGCGCAAGTGCTTGCAACAGTAGTTGCCTCATAGCCTATCCGGTACTATACTGGTTACGGCTACTATAGACACCATGCTTAAGACAAAAATCAGACAATATATATCCTGGCAGCGCATCCTGGCATTCGTAGGCCTGTGCTTCCTGGTCGTCGCAAGCTTATACCATCCGTTGCATGCCCAGACTATCAGCCAAGGCTACGGTTCCGATGAACAACTGCAGCGCGGTATGATTGTCCGCCTGAAGAATGGCGATGCGACCAAGATTGCGGCTGTCAGCAACAACGATGCCGCATATATGTACGGTGTCGTGATAAGCGCCAATGATGCGCCGGTGACATTATCGGCGGACAACCAGAAAACCTTCGTGGCGACCAGCGGCCGCTATGAAGTGTTGGTAAGCAATCAGAACGGGGCTATCAGGAGCGGCGACTTCATAGCCGTATCGGCCCTGGCCGGTATCGGCATGAAAGCCGGAGAAACTGACACCTATGTGGCCGGCCGGGCTTTGGCCGGTTTTGATGGCAACAAAGATACGACCTCTACGGCCAACATAAGTTCAGGCGGCTCAAACCGCCAGGTTAGCCTAGGGCGGGTTGCGGTAGAGATAAGCATCGCAAAGAACCCGTTGTTGAAAACCTCGAACTCAAACGTACCTAACTTCTTACAAAGCGCCGGGGAATCGATAGCCGGCAAACCGGTCAACGCGGCGCGTATTTATGTCGGTCTGCTGCTCTTTGTTATCACGACGGTCCTGTCCAGCACGCTGTTGTATGGCGGCGTACGCAGCGCAATCACCGCTATCGGCCGTAACCCCTTAAGCCGGAAGTCAATCGTGGGTGGTATGGTCCAGGTAACGGTAACCGGGTTGATAATTTTCATTACCGGTGTTTTTGGAGTATATTTGATAATAAGATTATAGGGAGAGGTGGGATAGATATACATGGGTGAGGTCGTTGTCGTTCTAGCCATCTTGACTGCAGCCACAGCCGCTTTCATATATATCGCCGTAAAACTTCACGGCCAGGGCGGCCCCAGGAAGGGTAAATCCAAAGATTCTATCGCCCAACAGGCACAGGAAGATGTCGAACATATCTTTAATGACGAATTCCGCGAGGAACTGCGCAACCGCGGACGGCTGCACTTTGAGAAAATAATCGGTGACAACGCCATGTTCTTGCAACAGGACCTGCGTCTGACGACCAGCCAGTTGAACGAATACATGAAGACTGAGATAACCCGCAAACTACAGGAAGAGTTTGCCAAATACGAAGAATCCATAACCGATGCCAAAGAGCTGGCCGTCGAATCAATTACCAAGACCCAGACGCTCATTGAACAGCAAAGACAGCTCATGGGACAGCAACTAGCCCATGAGATTGCCACTGAAAAAGCTCGGCTCATGAAGCGCTTCGAAGACAATATGGCGGACATAATCAACCATTACGTATTGGCGGCGGTGGGCAGCCAGATTAACATGAGCGACCAGTTGGAATTTATACTGGGCGAGCTGGACAAGAACAAACAGGCAATCCTAGAGGATATCGGCCATGACAGCTAAGCCGCCAAGCCCTGTCCTGGCATTACCGCTGGCGGTAGTAACGCGGGCAGATGTCAGCCGCTTGGCAGACGAATCCGCGGCGGTTGACGATTTTCTGTACCAGGCAAGCGTAAGGGAACCGGGCAGTACCCTCAAGCTACCCAAGACCAGCCGTCTGTTCGATGAGCTGGTTAGCAGTAATAGATTGAATCTGCTACACAAGACCGACCGGGCCCGACTGAAACAATTCCTGGAAAGCGTCCAACAGGAAGCACCGCTTCTGCACATGAGTTTCAGTGCCGACCCATCACCCGCGTTTACTGAAAAACTCATAACGTGGTTGCGCCGGCATATTCATCCGATGCTGCTGCTGACTATCGGGTTGCAGCCGGGCATGGGCGCAGGTTGTACCATCAGAACGACCAACAAATATTATGATTTCAGCTTACGGCAGCGGTTCGTTGAACAGCGCGAGCTACTGATCGCCCAATTACACGACGGACAGGTAACGACCGCCAAGCCCGCCCATGCTGCCCAAAGAGAACCTACGCCATGAAGGCCAAGGGCGGACATCTATGAATTCAGATAACCAACACTTTAATACACTTGTAAAAAACGGCAATCCGGTTGGTGAAATCATTGCGGTCAATCAGTTTTTGATACAGATCAAAGGTCTGCAGCCTTGCAATATACGGGCACTGGTCATGTTTGAAGATGGCAGCAAGGGATTCGTACAGCAGATTAACTCTGACCATGTCGTCGTTTTGCATCTAGGCCAAGAGACTTTACGCACCGGCACTACCGCCGTCATCCAACACCAGGAACTGGTCTGCAAGGTCGGCAAGGATTTTATCGGACGTGTCGTGAACGTCATGGGCGAACCGCTGGACGACAAAGGACCTATCGCCGCCGATGCCGTCTGGCCGGTCTTTAATATGGCCCCGCCGCTTTATACCCGCAAATTATTGGATAAGCAACTGGAGAGCGGTATCATCGTCATCGATTCATTGTTCCCCTTGCTCAGAGGTCAACGCATGTCACTGCTCGGTGACGGTAAATCAGGTAAAAGCACCCTGGTCACCCAGCTGACAATCAACCAAAAAAATACCGACCAAGTGGTAGTGTACGTGCTTATCGCCAAACGCCGCAGCGATGTCGATACGCTCTTGGCAAGTTTGCAATCAAATGGCGGCTTGGAAAACGCTGTCGTCATCATCAGCACTATGTTTGAGTCGCTCATCATGAGCTATCTGGCGCCTTATGTAGGTGTC
>DATIHP010000075.1:0-5701 GCA_035480495.1 Saccharimonadales bacterium (SeqCode) | reverse complement strand
ATGATTAAGAACGGCCTTGCGTTTATTGTTTTATTCAACATCGTGCAATATATACGATAGTTAGACCTATTTAACAATAGCCTTGTCCTGCAAATCTATTTGGTCGTAATCTAACAGTTTTTTACTCCTCTATGTAGCTATGGCTATATTTCGTCGGAATAAAACCGTTATCCTACTCACCAAATAACTTTTCGGATTCCAAGGCTATTGTTAAATAGGTCTAATGTGGTATAGTTTAAATATGAGTCTGGCTCAAAAAGTTTACTGGAACGTTCCCAAGCCGCCCGCCCGGGCGTAGTTTGTGATTTTAATAGGTTCAGTAAACTAAATACGCCCCTCCAAGAAGAGGGGTTTTTGATTGGAGCAGAAGATGAAAGATATATTGGTTGTCAAGTATGGCTCCGGCCTTACTGCGCAAGAAATGGGAGTGGATCAGGGCCGTATCGATGGATACGCCGAGCAACTTGCAAGCCTTGAGGATAGGTTTAACCTGATTGTTGTAACCTCAGGTGCGGTGGCCGCCGGCCGCAGTATATGGGGTTCTCGGGGAAGACCTGACAGCGAAGGCGAAGCGCCTAGCCTGCAGACATACGCGAGTCTTGGCTCGCCCCGCATATTCGAGGCCTGGCAGAATGCTTTTGAAAGAACCGGCAAACTTGCCGGCGCTATTCCTATTACGCACCGTGAAATAGATGATGCCAGCGAAGGTCCCGTGTTTCAGAGAAGCCTGCGGGAAAACATGGAAAGCGGAGTGGCCACCATAGTGAATGAAAACGATGCCGTCAGCGATACAGAGCTTGCACTGCTTTCTTATGGCGGTGAAAATGACGGCCTTGCTTCACATGTCGCCCGCTCAGTCGGAGCCAGTGCGCTTATATTGCTTACTAATAGGGGAGGTCTGTATGACGATATCAAAAAAGAAATAAAGGTTATAAACGAGGTGGATTATGAGGAGATATTGCAGATGATGCTAAGACGCATCACCAACCCTGAAGGCAAAGGGCGGGGAGGTCCGTATGCCAAAGCCAAGGCTGCCATAGACGCCGCAAGAGGTGGCGTTGATGCCCACGTTGCCAGCGTGAACGAGCCAATTACGGCCATACTTGAAGCCCGGGCTGGCACATATGTACCCCGTATCGCCAAAGTAGCTTGAACCCTGTAATATAAATGAGTATCTAAAAACCCATGAAACTATCCAAACTTTTTACCCATACACGCAAAGACGCGCCGGCCGATGAGGTTTCTAAGAACGCCCAGCTGCTGATTCGGGCGGGATTCGTCAATAAGGAACTGGCCGGTGTGTATAGCTATCTGCCGCTAGGACTAAGAGTGCTTAATAATATTGCCCGGATTGTCCGCGAAGAGATGGATGCTATCGGCGGCCAGGAACTGGCCATGCCGGCGTTACAGATAAAAGAGCGTTACGAGATAAGCGGACGGTGGGACGACAAGGTGGTTGACGATTGGTTCAAGACCAAGCTTGTGAACGGCGCGGAGCTGGGTCTGGGTTTTTCCCACGAGGAAAACCTCTCGCCGATGCTCAAGAACTTCATCAATTCCTATAAGGACCTGCCGTTGGCGCCGTACCAGGTAACTACCAAATTCCGGAACGAACTGCGCAGCAAAAGCGGGCTTATGCGCGGCCGCGAGTTCCTGATGAAGGATATGTACTCGTATTCCATAAGCCAGAAACAACATGATGAGTTCTATGAGACGGTACAGAAAGCCTATGAAACCATCTATAAACGCCTGGGTATCGGCCACGAAACTTTCCTGACTTTTGCCAGCGGCGGCAGTTTCAGCAAATACAGCCACGAATTCCAAACGTTGTCCGAAGCAGGGGAAGACACCATCTACCTGGACCGGCGCCGGAAACTGGCCATCAACAAAGAAGTGTTAAATGATGCCGTCATCCGCGACCTTGGCCTCAGGCGCTCGGACTTGGAAGAGCTCCGTGCCATCGAGGTCGGCAATATATTCAGCTTAGGGACCAAGTTCTCCAAACCGTTTGAGTTGGTGATTAATGACCAGGATGGCAAGGAAACCACCCTTATCATGGGCTGCTACGGCATAGGAATCAGCCGGGCGATGGGCACTGTCGCGGAACTGCTAAGCGATGAAAAGGGCCTGGTGTGGCCGGAAAGTATCGCGCCTGCCAAGGTGTATCTGGCACGGCTTGGTACAGACGCCGCGGTAGTAAAAACGGCTGACGGACTCTATAAGAAACTGCAGGCTGAAAATATAGAGGTATTATATGATGACCGTGACGTGCGTGCCGGTGAGAAATTCGCTGATGCGGACCTGCTGGGTATCCCATACCGCGTTGTTATCAGTGAAAAGACCCTCAAAGATACTACATATGAGTTAAAAAAGCGTACTGAAGACAAGACGCAGAACCTGGCGGAACCCGAACTTATAAAAATGTTGGCAGCCTAAGCATCGGCTGGTATAATCACCTGGAACTTCAGTGACAGTCACTGGTAGACAGGTAAGCTAAACAAGGTTCTCGGGGGTTCTTATGAAAAAGACATTTTTGCTCACCAAAGCAGGTGTGGCCGAGTTAGAGGGGGAGCGCGCCCAGCTCATCGCGGAGCGCGGCCCTGTAGCGGACGCTATCAAGACAGCTCGTGAATTCGGCGATCTGGCAGAGAACGCCGAATACCAGTCAGCCAGGCAGGAACAAGAGAAGTTGGAAGCCCGTATCACCGAAATCGAACACATCTTGCAGAATGTACAGATAATCACCAAACCCAGGGGTGGCACTAAGGTGCAGATAGGCAGCATGGTGACGCTGAAAAACGGCCAAAGCATGAAATTCCAGGTCGTCGGCACTGTGGAGGCAGACCCACTGAACGGTAAGATTTCTGACGAATCACCCATCGGCAAGGCGATATTAGGCAAAAAACTCGGCGAACGCGTAGAAATCGGCGCAAACGGCGAAACCGCTACCTACAAAGTCACTAGCATCAGCTGATAATAGAGACAAACCTGCGGTTTTTCTCATCGCGCGGGGCTTGGAATGAATCCAAGTCTCCGGCTGCTCTTTTCCCTAGAGGTCAGCACAAAGACAGGTCTTACTAGTACTAGAACCTATAACCTAAAACCTGTAACCTATAAGATATGCAGTGGCTGAATAAAATAGTTGACGAGGTCATAGCGCGCCATCCAAAGGGCGAAATCCTTATAGAATCCGGCGGTTCGCCGTCCGGCACATATCATCTGGGGCATCTGCGCGAGCTCATAACCGCGGACGCAATCTTGTTGGAACTGCGCCGGCGGGGCAGGAAAGCCAAACACATCTACTACGCGGATGATTTAGACGCGCTGCGCAAGATTCCGGTCAATATCCCGAAGGAATATGAGAAACACCTTGGCAAACCGCTTTGCGACATACCGGCACCGGAAGGAAAAGGTTCGTACGCGGACTATATCCTGCAAGGTCTGATTGATGCCTCCGCCGCCTTGGGCATGGAAATCGAATTCATCCGCTCATATAAGCAATACCGGGCGGGCTTTTTCGTACAAGCTATTGAGAAGGCTTTGGAACAGGCCGATACCATCCGCGGCACGCTGGAAAATATCTCCGGGCATCAGCTGGGGGATGAGTGGTCTGTGGTACAGGTCATGGAAGACGGTTATCTAAAGAACCGGCAGTTCGTACGGCTTAATTCCTCTGACAAGACCTTGGTATTCAAAGACAGGGACGGCAAAGAACAGACCGTCAATTACGGCAAAGGCGAAGTAAAACTGAACTGGCGGGTCGACTGGCCGGCACGCTGGTGGCTGCTGGGCGTACATGTGGAGCCGTTCGGACGCGACCACGCCACCAAAGGCGGCAGTTACGACACCGGCGTGGCTATCGTTGAGCAAGTTTTTGGCGCGCCGGGACCTTTGCCCGTGCCTTACGATTTCGTGAACATGGCTGGGGATACCAAAAAGATGAGCGCCAGCAAAGGGACCGGTTTGGACGCCCAGGGCGTCGTAAAGGTCTTGCCGCCTGAGATAATCCGGTTCTTCATGCTGGCTTACCCTCCAAGCAAGCGGCTGTATTTTGACCCGCAGAACGGGGTATCTCAGGTAATGGATGAATTCGCGGAGTTACTTGCCAAATCCAAAAAGACTGACGAGGAACAACAACTGCTTGATATCTGCCTGCATGGCATCACCGAGCCCACCGTCAGTAATATCCCATTCTCACATCTGGTCGCCAGCTACCAGGCAGCGCTCAAAGATAGCGCAAAGACCCTTGAGATTATCAAACGGACAGAACACGCAGCTACCGTCCAGAAACAGGAAAAAACCATCAGGGCCGAACTGGCCTTCATAGACCAGTGGCTGCAGACCTGGGCGCCGGAAGACGTCAAGTTTGAGCTTACTGAAAAAGTGGACTCCGCTGCGTTCAGCAAAAAACAGCAGGATTTCCTGAAAGAACTTGCGGATAAGATTGAAAAAGCGCCCAAAGATGCCGACGGGGAATGGTTCCACAAGGCTATATATGACTTCAAGGACAAGGGCCATCTGACGCCACAAGAACTCTTTGGCACGCTTTATACGGTGTTAATAGGCAAGGATGCCGGACCCCGCGCTGGCTGGTTCCTGAGCACCCTACCCCGCGACTGGCTCATCAAAAGACTCAAGCTTCAGGCGTAAACCTTAAGCAAAATAATATTGACAAATAACAAATAAAGTGCTAAATTAATACTGATTTAACGTGTGAGGTCTTATGACCAACTCAAGTGCAGAGACGCAATTACCCTATGACCTAGCTTTTGACCTCGTTGCTTATGCCGACGAAGTTAAAGCTACTGTTAATACAGCCCCTTCTTACGATGAATTGGCGGCTACCAGGCTTCCCGGATTTGAACAGGGGCTTATTGATATACGTGAACGTCTGGAGGGTGCCAAAGATAGAGGAGAGCATACCTCAATCGTTATAGGCACGGGCGGCACTTTCCAATCAAAAAAAGTAGGCAAACAATACGAACCGGTTGGAACACTCAAAGAGAGCTTTGAAGCACTGCAACTACCAAAAGACGAAACGCTTCATCTTGAATTCTTTGATTTGATGAACCTCGACTCCTCACAAATGCGGCCTGAACACTGGCGTTTCCTGGCTGACTCGATCATTCGCCTGAACGAAGAGGCAGGCGATTTAATTGATAGTATTGTAGTGACTCATGGGACAGATACTATGGAACGCGGCGCCTCCTACCTGTCATTTGCACTACAGGGGCTACATATACCTATTCTTATAACCGGCTCACAGAAACCTGCGTTTGAAAAAGAAGGCGACGCAAAAGACCAAATGGAACGCACGCTTATTACCGCAAAACTTGCTGCCAAACAACATATTGCTGAAGTCATGGTTGTGTGCGGATCCAAAGTTACGCGCGGCACCTGGGCTGCCAAGCAGGGTGACGCAACAACGGATGCCTTTGGTCCATGGAACGACCCAAAGCAGAGACACGATGCTACCGACTGGGAACTTGCTGCCAGAGACGGTACCTTGGATAAGCTCGCACCCGCCTTCATAGACTTCGGTGTTGGTAAGCCGGTCGGTGCACTGGAATTTGCTTCGCACGCTATAACAAAAGGGAAGCTAGGTATATATAGACCGTTCACAAGATTTGATGAAGCGGCTGACCTTTACCCGGCCAAACTTACAGATAAGAGTCCTGAAAATTTTGCCCGGTTTATCATG
>DATIHP010000074.1:0-2550 GCA_035480495.1 Saccharimonadales bacterium (SeqCode) | reverse complement strand
TAGCTCAAACCATCCTTTACCGTGTCCAGCAACTGCGCGTTTTCCTTCTGAAGTATATTGGTCGGGATTTCCGAGCGCGTTTTCAAGCAAGGTAGTAGCATCCTGCTGTGCCGTAGGGTCTCCCAGCTTTATGTTTACAAGATCTGGAGTCCCTATGGGCTCTACTTTTGCTCCTATCCCGTTTTCACCAGAAAGGGGCAGAATAATCTGCTGGCCTAACCCAAAATCTATAGTCAATGCATTATCGCGCGTCGGCGTAATATGTGTGTATTGCGGTCCGATTGCTCCCCGGGAAGGACTATTGAGGGTAGCTACTACAGCTGTAACGCCTCCGCCTGCGGCTGAAATGGCACCAAAAAGAGCCACTTCGCCGACAAATTTTTTAATCCAACGCAAATGATGTGCCGCTGATTCGTAACCGTGTTCCTTATCATCAGTGAATATCTGCCTGATATCACTGAAATGCCAGGAAACCTCCGGCACTGACTCATACGGAACAATATCTTCCAAAACCGCGGCATCACCCGGGGGAGCTTGAACTTCAACCTGCGGTTCAGCTTCGGTTATCGTCATCTGATTTCAGTATGCTAGCTCTGGTTCAAAATCCAAAGCATAAGAAATACAACGCGGTACAATAAGATTATGGAGGACTCGATTTTCACGAAGATTATCAAAGGAGAGATTCCGAGCAATAAGGTTTATGAGGACGACAAGACGTTCGCCTTCTTGGATATCCATCCCGTACAACCGGGACATACGTTGGTTGTCCCTAAGGCCCAAGTGGAGTTTGTCTGGGACTTATCCGACGAGGATTATCAAGCCGTCATGGCTACGGCCAGGAAAGTCGCCAAACGGCTCCGCGAGGCTCTGGGTACAGCTTATGCGGGCGTGCAGGTCATAGGTGTGGATGTACCGCACGCGCACGTACACGTCATCCCTTTCAATACCACGGAAGAGTTCCGCCGCCATGCTGATATGGGTGCCGAACCGGATTATACGGCGCTAGCAGACATGGCAAAAAAGCTTGCGTTTTAGTAAACTACCGGTACATGGCATCTAATTTTCTGGTCGGATTCTTGCTTGGCGCCGGGGTTGCAGCCTGGGTCTACGGTAAGATGATGCGCTCCACCGGCAATAACACCAAGAATTCACTTATAGTCGCGGCCGTCGCCGGCATCGCCGCCCTGGTGCTGGTCATGACCGTTCTGGGCGTTGCCTTCCACCGTTAATTTAAAGGAAAAGAGCAGCCCGACAAGATGTATTTCATTTTGCCAGTGCGCATGAGAAAACCGCAGGTTTGTCTCATAATAACTAGCCGTTTGATACTAGTTTTCCCTTGGTTTTTCTCCCCATAACTAGTATTATCGTATCTATATGGATGAGGTGGGACTCGGCCGCCAGTTACAGGCGGCGCGTAAAAAAGCGGGACTGACGCAACAGGATTTATGTCATAAGGCCGGGCTGAGTTATTCCACGCTTGCCAAGATTGAACGCGGCGCCATCAAGTCCCCTTCTATCTTTACTATCCAGTCCATCGCGGCGGCGTTGGGAATCTCGCTCAATGAATTGATGGGCGATCTGACACCGCGTTCACCAGCCGCCAAGAAACATCGGTCAAAGAGCGGTATCCGCTTTGTCTATTTTGATATCAACGGCTGTCTGGTGCGCTTTTTCCACCGCGCTTTCACCAAGCTTGCCGCCGATACCACCGCCAGCGCAGATGTGATAGAGACGACGTTTTGGCACTACAACGACGCCGTCTGCCGCGGCGAGATGGCGCTCAAGGATTTCAACCAGACCTTCGCTAAACAACTTGGGATGAGCGAGCTGGACTGGCAACAGTACTATCTGGGAGCTGTCGACCCTATTGCCGAGATGCACGAACTGGTGCGCTGGGCGAGCCAGAATTATGATGTCGGACTGCTCAGTAACATCATGCCGGGCTTCATCGAGGCTATGTTAGCAGCCAAGCTTCTACCGGACATTCCGTATGCGGCTATCATAGACTCTTCGGCCGTCGGTGCCATCAAACCGGAACCCAAGATCTATGAGATTGCAGCCGCCAAGGCCGGTGTCCCCGCCGAAGAAATCCTACTGGTGGATGATTCCCGCGCTAACGTCATGGCCGCAGAGAAGCTAGGCTGGCACGTACTGTGGTTCGATGATTTCCGTCCAGAGGAATCAGCCGCCCGTGTCAAAAATTCCCTGGAAATCGATTCTACTTACCGGGGTTGAAGCGGTCGTATTCGGCCTGCTGTTTCGCTACTAGCGTCTTGGCGTCAGCCAATTGCTGCTTGGTCTGGCTCACCAACTCTTTAGGAGCTTTATGGGCATAGGCTTTGTTGCGCAAACGGCTTTCAAGCTGGGCAACCGACTTCTGGCTGTCAGCAAGTTCGATCTGCAGCTGCTTTAGGAAGCGCTGGATGGTATGGTGGTCCAGGTCCAACCAGGCGGTATGTCCGGTCTGGGTGAGGTGCAGGCCGTTACCTTCGCGCACCTGGGCTATTTCCGACAGCTGTGACAGGTTTTTGATAAGTTGCGCGTGCTTGG
>DATIHP010000073.1:0-10244 GCA_035480495.1 Saccharimonadales bacterium (SeqCode) | reverse complement strand
TGCTTCAAACGCTCAGTAGTCTGATCTATCGGGTTTGGGTTGTCCATTTTTGTTTTTGATCCTTTTTGAATCTCTGTTAGCCATCTTACCACAAAACGTAAGCATTGTCCAGGCAAATCTTTACAAATTCCGCCTCTGTGGTTATAGTGTAGACCTGCTTTAAGCCCAAATATAACCAAGAAGGAACAGTATGCCCATCATCAAGTCAGCCAAAAAGCGTGTCCGCGTAGCCCGGAAAGCTACCATACGTAACGCCAAGACCAAGCGTATTTTGCGCAGCGCGCTCAAATCTTTCCAAACTTCCGTATCCGGTAATTCCCATAGCAAAGCTCAGAGTGCGTTGGATAAGGCTGGCAAACACGGATTGCTACACAAGAACAAAGTAGCCCGCAAAAAGCGTCAACTCGCTGCTGCGGCCAGAAAAGCTGGTGTGAAAACGGCTGGCACCAAGAAGGCCGCCAAGAAAACTGTCGCTAAAAAGGCTGCTCCTAAGAAGTCAGCGGTTAAGAAACCTGCCGCTAAAAAGACTCCTGCTAAGAAGAAATAGGATTATACGCTGAGCAGGTAAGCCTGGACACCGTCGTCGGCGTCTATGGCGGTAGTTTTTAATTGCAAATCAAGCTCAGTAAGCTGACTAACCAGCTCTTTGAGCCGCGCAAGGCTGAGGTTCCGGGCAATCGCCCTGCTTTTGCCCACCACGTAGGGGTTTATCTTGGCTTCTGCCGCAATATCACGGTCGCTCCGTTCCCCGGCTGTCTTGACGACCGCCAATATATGCAGCTGCCAGGCCAGCAGTGCGATTATCTGCTGCGGCTCCACCTTGCTGGCACGCTGCTCCTGGTAGAGTTTCAGCACCTGTTTCTTGTTACCGGCAAAGGCGGCATCCATGAGCTGGAAGACGGTACTCTGCGGATTCGGTTCCGTAAGCATATTTATGGATTCGCGGGTGATTGCAGGATTATAGGCTAGCAGCTTATCCAGTTCGTTGCTTAGCAGTTGCTGGTTGGCACCGAGCCGTTCTATCAAATACTTGGTATCACCGCTGTTTAGGCTTCCGCCTTTCGTCTTGGCTCGCTCCCCCAGCCATCTACTCAAACCATACTCATCCAGCTCGCTGAACTCCTTGTAACCGGTCTTTTTTTTCAGGAATTTGTAATAGACGGAGCGCTTGTCCAGCTTGGGTTCATAGATAATGACGTCCGTGGTTTCCGGGACTTCCGCCAGTAGTTTCTCGGCCTTTTCGACGAACTCTTTGTTAGCGCTCGGGGCGCGTAGCACCACCAATTTTTTGCTTGCAAGGAACGGCAAGCTCTCCAGCGCCTCACGCATACGGTCAAACTCCGCCTCTTCCCCGTCGAACCGCTCCAATCCCATATCGGTATATTCTTTGACGAATTCACTGGTCAGCAGATGCAGCTCCTGCTGCAGCAAAAAACTATTGTTTCCCGCCAGTGTTATTATCATGTTTTTACCTTCTGGCAGTTTGGGCACAGGTGGGTTCCACGGCCGGCGACACGCGTTTTGATAATCGTCGTGCCACAGCGCGGACAGGCTTGGCCTTGGCGGCGAAAGACCCGCGCAAAGCTTAGATAACTGCCCTTCTTGCCCTCTGCATTCACGTAATTCCTATCTGACGAACCGCCTTTTTCTATGGCCAAGTTCAACACAAAGCGTAGTTCTGTATAGAGCTTGTTGGTTTGGGCAACTGTCAGATTTTTTACCAAAGTGGCCGGATGGATTTTTGCCCCCCACAGCGATTCATCGGCATAAATATTACCGACGCCGGCTATGACGGTCTGGTCCAGCAGCGCCGCCTTAATATTTGTGTTCGGGCGTCTAAGCAAGCGGGCGCGGAAAGCTTTTTGAGTAAAATCTGTGGCCAAAGGCTCCGGGCCGACCTTCTGGAAGAAATCGATATTGGGTACTTCGATGGTTGGGTACAGTCTCATCCAGCCGAACTTGCGTTGGTCGTTGAAATAGAGCTTGGAGCCGTCTTTAAACACAAGGCTCACCCGGGTGCTTTTGTCCGGCAGCTCATTAACTAGACTGTCATTCGGGTGCCCCGCTCCAAAGGCTTCGCCCTTCCCCCTATAGACCATCTGTCCCGTCATCTTAAGATGGATAACCAATGTGTGTCCGCTGGATAAGTCTATGAGCAAAACTTTTGCGCGCCTACGGACTTGCGTGATTGAGGCGCCGACCAAAAAGGATGTAACATCCTCTTTTGCATTCGGAAACGACTTGGGCCAGTCAAAATCCACGCTAACAACAGCCTTGCTAATAATGAACTGGCTTAAGCCCGTTCGAACCGTTTCAACCTCAGGTAACTCCGGCATAGTTATTCTATTGTAGCCTAAAGGTCGTTGCGGACTAACTGCCCGCTCCGCTTGGCAGCAGCCAGTTGGCGGGAAAAGATATAACACCCCACAACCAGGAAGATAATGTTGAGACAGAAGGCACCCATGACTTTGGAAGCTTCGTAACCGACCCCTGCATGCAGGGCTCGTAGCCATTCAAAGAAGTACGTCACCGGTATGCCATAACCGATAGGCTGCAGAAAGGCCGGTAGTATGCTGATGGGGAAGAAGACCGCGCTGAACGGCTGGACAAAATATATGACTCCCCAGGACAAGGCTTGTACCCTTGTTCCGAACTGAAATACAAAACCTACCAGCACCAACCCGATAGCGGTCGCAAAGATGACCATGTTCAGGTAGCTGAATGCTAATGGGAACAGTCCCAAGCCGAACATATTGAGATGGAAAGCATATTTCGCAAATAAGACGGCGGTTACGAAGATGGTGAAGGATTTCACCGTGGCAGCTAGGACGTGCGCGGCCAAGTATTCAGTCACACGGATGGGTGCGATGAACATATTGCTCAAGTTATGCGACCAGACGTTCCACATACTGCTGACTGAGGTGCTGTATTGATTGACCCGTATCACTTCCCAGAAAATAACGGCTATGAGCAGGCTCTGTGCCTGAACCCTGTTGTCCGTGCTTTGTGCTAGGTACCTGGAAATGAAACCGAATAGTATGATATTGATGAGCGAAAACACAAAGATGTCCAGGATGACTTCCCAGGAGCCTTTGGTCACGTACATCTCCTGGATTATTACGGTCCGGATATTGCGCCACTTCATGCTTCGGTCCCTTCGCGCGCAATCTGCAGGAAGAGGGTATGCAAGCTGGGCAGGTCCTTAGGCGCCGCTTCCCTGACAATCTTGCCATGCGATAAAAATATAACCCTGTCGCAGATACGTTCTACTTCAGTCATATTATGGCTGGTATACAGGATTGATAATTGCCTTTCCCGCTTGAACAGCTCAATCATGGTCAGCACCTTGTCGACGATATCCGGGTCGAGCGAGGCGGTCGGTTCGTCCATTAGCACAAGTTCAGGATCATTCAGAAAAGCTTTTGCCATATTGACACGGGTGCGCTGGCCGGCGGAGATTTCCAAGTACCGTTCGTTCTTCAGGTGCATTATCTCAAAGAAATCCAGCAGCTCATCAATCTTTTTGTGCGGGTTGTTAACATTATAGGCCGATGCATAGACGCGCATGTTCTGCGCTACGGTAATCTTGTTCTGCAGGGTATTAAAAGCTGATAGGTAGTTAATGCGGGCAAGGATTTCTATACGATGTTTGTTAAAATCCTTTCCAAAATAGGTAATCTGGCCGCCGGAAGGAGTCAGCAAGCCAAGCAGCATCTGGATAGTGCTGCTTTTGCCCGCCCCGTTCGGTCCAAGCAAACCGACAATCTCACCCCGGCCGATATGAAAATCAATCGCATCTACCGCCACGAATGCACCATAGTGTTTGGTCAAACCTTTGACTGAAAGAACTGTCTCTGTCATTAACAGAGTATTGTAGGTACTTAGAACTTATAAGTCTACAAGTGCGTATTCCATGGTCGCAATATCGTTGTTGATTGCCACCGGTGGTTTTGCATTTTGTTGGTCCCGCCAATCGGCAGCTGCAATTGCCCATTGCATGGCCCGCGCGCCATCCATTTCCAGCTCAATCCCCAGGATTGCTGCCGCCTGGGCCTGTTCGACATATTCGCCTAGGTTCTGCGGTGCCTGCACGACGCGTTTATGCAAAGCATTCATGGCCAGACGCCCGTCATCTCCCTCAATACTCAGGAACATAGGCTGCTCAAAGCTGTCGGGTGAGTTGATACGTTCGCTCAGACGTGAAAGTACACCGGATTCGCCGGGATAATAACGGCTTATCTGCCTTCTGGCAGCGTTAAGTTCGCTGATATCAAATAACATCAGCGCCGGTTCGGTTTCGATGGTGGTTGTCAAAGGTCGTGCTTGTACTTTCATAAGAACAACGACAACTATAGCCACCGGACCGAACGAGTGTCAAAGTCTTTACGCTAAAATGGAAAAATAAGCAAAAATCATATCAAATAAGGTATACGCTGGTACTGTACAATAACTTCATGGCCGATTCCTTGGGAGACTTACTTCAGCATAAACATTTTGATGAGCCGCCCGAGGTGTTGGTCATAAAGACTTTTTTACATGAAAATTACCAGGCAGACTGCCAGGTGACCATGGGCCAACGACAAATCATTATAACGGTTAAGGGCGCTTCTCTGGCCGGCACTATCAGGATGCGTCTGCATGAACTGCTGGCGCTCTGCCAGACGGATAAGCGCCTTGTGATTAGAATCGTTAATTAAGCGGCTTTGACGGCTAAGCTGCCGCTAGCTTGCACGACTTGGGGATGTGTAGCCTTATCAAATGGTTTTGTGTTGACTTCAGGCACGACTGCCGTTGTTACGGGTAAATCAGGTTCATCAGGATTGTTTTGCCGTATCGATTCAAGCCAAGCATCAATCTCTTGATCATAATCCCCTACCAACATGGCTGGTTTTAAGGGGTCGCCATCAATGTAATTATGAAAGGTCATTTTATTTCCTTTTTTGTTTTTAAATGACACCATTAATTATAGGAGCCCGTGTCAAGAAAATCCGGCCTTTGTGAGAAAAAGCACAAGCATTACCCCTAAAAACATCAGTTGTGAGATAAAATCTTTTCCAGGTCGGTTTTGAATTGCTGGAAGTCGTTGTAACACACTGCTTGCATGCCTGTCCCCCGGGCGGCTTGGCAATACCGTTCGATATCGTCAACCATTATCGTCGTCGCCGGTTCGGCCCCTAGCCGTTCGGCAGCCAGTTTAAAGATGCGGTCATCCGGTTTGGTAATTCCTATCTCAAAGGAAAACACCATATCGTCAAAGAGCGCTTGCTCTTCCGTAGTTAAGAAATAGTCTCTTATCCAGTTGGTCGCCACGTTACTGAGCAGTCCTATCTTATAGTTAGGTTTCAGGGTCTTAATATAGGCCAGCAACTGCTCGTTTTTGACAGTTTCCTTGTCTAGCATGTCGTCAACATATTTTGGCTTCTGGCCCGTTACATCATGCACTTGCTGCAAGAAATCAGCCTTGGTGAGCTGGCCGGCGTCATACTGCCTGTTCAGTTCCCTCGCCCGCTCAGCGTCAGCTTCAGGAGGCAAGCCGTCCACGAACGCCCGCCAGGTATCGGTAGTAAGCACCCCGAAACAGTCAAAGATGATAGCCTTAATCACCCTACCACTCTAGCAGATTACATATGCTGGAACTTAGAGAATCACGCCACTGGTAAACTTCTGATAATCCGTAATCTGGGCTTTGAACAACTGTTGCATAAGTTGGGCCCCAACAGCCGCGCCTCCGAACGGACCATCCGCAGAAGCGCAGGTATCGGACCATGTCCGCATAACCTCGCTGCCATTGTCCGTCAGACGATACACGAAACGATTACCCGTCGGGCATATGCCGCGCTCATCAGGTTGTTTGACAGTACGTTCGCGGCCAAAATTGGCATTATCAAGGGCGCGTACGAAAGTCGAGAAAGCCGCCGGACTATTGGTGAAGTCTTCGCTGCGCTCCACGCGCTCTTCATAACCGGAAAGGATTTCAACCGTGCGTTTGTTGCGTGTAACGGTAACACGGATGGCCTTGCGCTGGTCTTCACCAAGCAATCTTCCCTGTTGCGTCCAAGTAATGGTGCTACCGTCCTTGTTCTCGTAGTCAACCAGTTTAGTTACGCGGGCAGTCTTGGCAGAAGAAGTATTCTTGTTGGTACTGCCTATCAGCACTATCGTTCCAACGATAGCGAAGAATATGATGATTAAGACAACAATCCCGTAACGCATAACACCTCAAGTTACGGGCTAATCATACCACAAATATGTATTAATTACAAGCTAAGACGTTAATTTTTTAATTGGCTAAAATTACAGATGTATATATCATGAAAAGGTGTAAGAGGAGATGCTATGGCAGAATCAGGTCAAGACACCAATCAGATGCTTGTAGCTGAGCTTGAACCGGAGGTGGAACGTTTATTGAACCGTCACGACGGTGCGGCCAAGGAGTGGTTTCCACACGAATTCGTACCATGGGACCGTGGAACCGACTTTGAGCCCGGCGAAACATGGGATCCGGACGCATTTCCTCTTTCTGACGAAGTTAGGAGTGCCCTGTTCGTCAACCTTTTGACAGAAGATAATCTCCCTTATTATTTCCGTACGATTGAGCAGATGTTCGGTAAAGACAGCGCCTGGGGAACATGGGTACGCCGCTGGACCGCGGAAGAAGGACGGCATTCTATCGTGATTCGCGACTACTTGACCGTAAGCCGTGCCATTGATCCGGTAGCACTTGAAAGAGCTCGGATGGCACAAGTGAAAAAGGGTGAGGTCCCTCAGCCTCCGTCCCCGCCGGACGGTTTGGGCTATGTGGCCCTCCAAGAGCTGGCAACCCGTATAGCTCACCGCAATACCGGCAGATTACTCGGTGATAAAGCCGGGCAAGAAGTGATGGATCGCGTCAGTCGCGATGAAAACTTACATTACTTATTCTATCGCGATCTTGTGACGGCGGCGCTGGAACTTGACCCGTCGGTCACAGTAATCGCAATTGAGCGGCAAGTAAGGGATTTTGAGATGCCCGGTACGGGTATAGTCGATTTTGGAACTCATGCCAAAGCTATTGCTAGGGCAGGTATCTATGATTTACAGATACATCATGATGAAATCCTTCAGCCGGTGCTCAAGAACCATTGGAAAATTGAGGACCTTGAAGGCTTGACTCCGGAAGCGGAGCAAGCCCGCGAACGGCTTATGGATTATATGGCGCGCCTAGGTAAGGTAGCCGGACGCTTTTTGGCCCGTAAAGAGGCCAAAGCAGTAACCGTATAGCCGGGAGCTAGTTTTTCTTAGCAATCACGTGCAGCCATTCGGCATTGCGGCTTGTGCCTTTTGTGAGCTCAATATTTTCATAACCGGCCTGTACGACAAGTTTACGTAGCGGCTGGGGTTGCCAATACCGGAAAAAACGCGGCCCATTCATATATCTTGCTGACCACTCGCTGCCTTTTCCCTCTTTAACCGTAAACGCTAACGTGCCGCCGGGCTTTAAGCTGCCATAGATTTTATCAAGAACGTCTTTTAGCTCTTGCGTTTTAAAATGTAGGAAAACCGCATTGGCGATAATCATGTCGTGCGGGCCGTCTAATTCATCTGTCAGCACATTCAAAACTTTGGCTTTGTGGCCCTGTTTACGTAACAGTTCTACGAAAGCCTTGGTAGCATCTGAGCGCTGGACTTTATAGCCTTTGGATTCCATATAATCGGCATCGCGCCCAAAGGCGCTGCCAATTTCCAAGATTGAACCATCCGTGGAAACATGCTCCAGCGCACGGTCTATCCACTCAGTCACATGGGGACTGGCTTTGGCCGGAGTTTTGTTAATATACTCCTGCTTGCTGTCTTCGTATGTCTGCAGTGTTTTCTGGTTATAGTCCATATCTTGCTTTATCTTACCTCATGCCCGTGCCAAGCGTTCTAAGAATTGAGCCGTCTCCTCGACCGTATTTAGTCGGAAGTGGGCCAAGGTCTTACCGCGGCCGACCTTGACGGTGTAGGCATCGTCAGGCAGGGCTGCGAACATGTCTTCATCAGTATAGTCATCCCCTATCGCCAGGATAAAATCGTGTTTTTTCTTGAGCCAGTGGCTGGTGGCAACCCCTTTGTTGGCATCAGGCGATTTGATTTCCAAAATCATATTACCCCGGTAAAGGTTCAGACCCCTGGGATGAAGCAGAGGCTTCAGGATGCGCGTGAGTATGGTGCTGTATTTCTGGGCATAGAAGGGCGAGGCGCCCCGGTAATGCCACACAAGTGATGATTCCTTTTCCTCTACGAAGGCACCGGGAGTCTTATCGGCATATTTCTGCAGGATAGGCAGGATGGTTTTTTTCCAGCCGGTGGGTATATCCACTATCCTACGCCACGGTGCGCTGCCGGATTTCATGAGGGCGCCATGCTCTGCCGCCAGTGTCAGCTCCCGGTTTGCCAGCCAAGGTTCAAGGTCTTCTCTGCTCCGTCCGCTGATGATAAGCACGCTGCCTTTGGCACGCTTGGTCAGTTTTTTAAGCAACGCCAGCAGTTGGGGGGTGGGCTTGGCCTCGCTCGGTTTATTAGTAAAGGCTGTCAGCACTCCGTCGTAATCAAGCAGTAGCGTCGGTTGCTCAGCCTGAGTAAAATCATGAAGCAGCTTATCGAGTTCAAAACCGGCCAGATGTTTCGTCGGTTGCTCAAGCTGGATATTGGAAGACCTGAGCGAAGTCATGAATTCACTTTTCCAATTGTGGATGGTATTGGCGGCCAATTGCTTCTGCATATCCGCCAAACGTCGTTTAAGTTCTTTCGGACGCATGGCCAGGGCCGAAGACAGTCCTTCGACCAGTGATTTTGGCCGTTTGGGATTCACAAGCAGCGCGTCGGACAGTTCCTGTGCCGCTCCCGCTGTCTCGCTCAGGATAAGTACGCCTTGTTTGTCCGGCCGGCTGGCGACATACTCCTTAGCCACCAGGTTCATACCGTCTTTGATGGGCGCGATGAACGCTATGTCTGCTACCCGGTATAAAGCAGCCAATTCCTCGAACGGCACCGTCTTATACATGTAATGGACGGGTTGCCAGCGGCGTTTGCCGTAAGTAGTATTTATATCTTCTACCAATTGCTCAACCTTCGTTTTCAAGCGCCGGTACGCTTTGATGTCAGACCGCGTCGGTATGGCTAACATGACCATGACCACTTTTTTGCGCAAGCGGCGGTTATTCCGTAACAGTTCCTGGTAAGCCATGAGGCGCTCAACTAGCCCCTTGGTCGGGTCGAGCCTATCGACGGTCAGGATTATCTTTTTGCGCTTACCGTATTTTTTGCGGTTTGCTTTTACCTGTTTTTGTACCGGGGATTGTTTACCGGCCTGGGAAAACTTAGCATAATCGATACCTAGCGGGAAGTCAGTCACCCGTACCACCCTGTCATCAAATATCACTTGTCCGGGCGCGGGCGTCCCCACGTGAAACTGTTGGGTGGATTCCAAGAAATCCTGCACGTACGTGTCAGTATGGAAACCGATAAGGTCCGCTCCGACCATACCTTTAAGCAAGCTTTTGGCCTGGGGCAGTTTCTTAAACACGGCGGTTGTGGGGAACGGTATGTGCAGAAAGAAGCCTATCAAGTCATACGGACGCTCCAGGCGTAGCATCTCGGGTACAAGCAAGAGTTGATAGTCATGGACCCATATGGTGCTTTCCGGTGTACTAAGCCCCGTGACGACTTCAGCAAATAATCGGTTGACCTGGCGGTAGATATTCCAGTCGTGGGTCAGATTCTGCAATCCCGAGGGCATGTTATGGAATAACGGCCATAACACCTCATTGCTGTACCCGTTATAAAAGCCGTCCACCTGCTTCTGCGATAGAAATACCGGATAACAATTGTGCTTTATAAGTTCAGAACCGATGGTCTCTTTGTCCTCGTCAGTGAGTTCTTCAGAAACGATTCCCGGCCATCCTACCCAATTGTTCTTCTTGTCTTTCGTATATGAAGCCAGACTGGTGGCAAGGCCGCCGACACTGGGGTAAAACTCCAGTTCCCCATCAGTCTTTCTGACACTTATGGGTAATCTGTTAGAAACGATGGTTACTTGTGACATGTGAGGTTATTTAGCTGCAAGTTGCCTACGCAGTATTTTCACCCTCCCTTGGGTATACCAATCATACACCCCTGGTGGCCAGATTGCAGATAAAAAACTAACAATTAACGATTCACTTCGCCTTTCACAAGGTCTAACACCACTTTGTCACCATCTTTCAGGACCTTTGTCGCCTGCT
>DATIHP010000072.1:0-13679 GCA_035480495.1 Saccharimonadales bacterium (SeqCode) | reverse complement strand
GCTTCTTACGGCTCTTATCTGAAGCGACAGTATCAGACTCCGGAATAGACACATAGCATCACTGTACGGTAAAATATAAGGAGCATATATGTCAAAAGTTCACCCTTTCCTATGGTTTGAAGACAAGGCTGAAGAAGCCGCCAACTATTACGTAGCTGTCTTTAAGAACTCTAATATCAATGCGGTCGTTAAATATCCTAAGGCAGCCGAAGCGGTTGCCGACCGAGCCGCCGGTTCGGTCATGACTGTTGACCTGGAAATTGAGGGCGAGCATTTTACATTTCTAAACGGTGGTAAAGTGCCGGGTTTTGAGTTCAGTTCAGCTGTATCATTTGTGGTAAGTTGCGAAACGCAAGAAGAAGTTGACCACTATTGGGGAAAGCTGTCGGCTGTACCGGAAGCCGAGCAATGCGGTTGGTGCAAGGATAAATTCGGTGTTACCTGGCAAGTCGTACCAAAGATCCTTGGTGAAATGCTAAGCGACCCGGACCAGGCCAAAGTAGAACGCGTCACCGCCGCCTTCATGCCCATGAAAAAATTAGATATTGCCAGCCTCCAGCAAGCGTACGACAAGTAAGCATATAAAAGTACTCCTCCGAACAACAAGGTTTGACAAACTAGCGTGACTTATGACATAGTCTAGTATCTATGCCCATGACGTCAGAGCTCAGGAAACACCGCGATCCTATCGCCGCAGCGTTGGAAACATACCAGGAGTTATCTGACGGCCAGATAACCCTTGATCCTATCGCAGCGCGGAACCTGAGGCCTATGCCGGAAAAACCCTATTATGCCCGCAGCGATTCCATGGCTACTTTGCGCGACGGTACGCGCGTCCCTCTGGTCACTATCGCTTTTGAGCCTGAAGGTGCGACGGGAGATGATCAGACTTTCAAAATGAGGGACGTCTGGACTTCAGATTTACCCAGAAAAACCAGCTTACTGCCGCGTGACAAATCTGCGGTCCTGGCCGAAGTGAGCCTAGCCATCTGTGCGCATGATTCGCGCCAAAGCCAGGCGGAACCCACCCTATACGCCGGCAGCCTGGCCGTGGTCGGGCTTGTCCCCAAACCTGAAGACGTCCAGGCCGAAGTCGCCATCGGGCGCATCGGATATGTGGGGCAGCCCACTATCATGTCAATGCATGGCAGCGTGCATGAATACGATCCCGTCGCCTCCATCACTACAGGACCCGTCAAAGGCTCGCGGCTGGATATCGACGGCGAACGTACAGGCGACCCGCATGCCATCTATAATGCCTGGAATCAGTTCGTCGTCGCCAGTTTTGTGAGCCTCCCATGGGACGCTTCCTCCGAGGCCTTTGCCTCCTTACAGTCGCTCAATCCACGCTTATTTGATTAGTCTAATAACTAAAGCTGTCAGTCTTCAGCTTGTAGCAGGTCTCGCCGGCCGGATGGTCGTAGGTGGTGACATAGGTACTGTAGCCGCCGCTATCCGTGGCTGTTGACCTGTAACTGTTATATCTGGAATCACTAGCCTTCTTATAGGTAGCACATAACTGGTAATAGTAGGTGGTAGGCGGTTGATAAGTGGTCGCCAGACGGCTGTTGAGCGTGTTGCCAACTGGTAGGACAGTCGCGGTAGAAGACTCCGGCTTATAAGTCACCAGTTTCTTGTCTATCACTTTCTGTGCATCACCTGATAATTTCAAGCTGCCCAGGTCCGTTGGCAGGCGCTTATTCTTGTTGGTATAGCTTGATATGCTTGTCTGAATGGTGCCGATATTGTTCTCAATAAGCTTATCGTTCCGGGTCAGCCGGGCTTTGGCCATCGGACCGGTGATACCCAGGATCGCTATGATTCCCACCACGACTACCATGAAAATCGGGAAGAACCGGGATATCCAAGGTGTGCGCCTGGGATGCAGGGTACGTAGAAAGACGGCTGCGTAGAGCACGGTGATTATCATGGCGCTGTACAGTGCTACCTGCGCTCCGGAGGAATCAGAACTGCTGGTAAACAGCGAGACTAGTGAAAAGACGACGGCTATAAGCGAACCGATTGCAAAAAGCGCGAACAGGACGGCATGTATTATCATGACTAAAGAAGCGGGTCCGGTTTTTTTGGGAGGTTCCTGCTTGGAATAGAAGATGTCGCATACCACCGCAATCGGTAACAGGACCAATACGGCGGCCAGTCCGTAAGGTGTGAAGTCACCCGTAGGTGTACCCGTTATAAAGCTGGCTAAGACTGTGGCAACGAGTATTGAAACCCCTAATACCGTCCAGCCCCAGAAAGCATAGGTTAGCCATTGCAGGACTATAAGGCCGGCATTAGTGTTGTGGTGTGCTGGGGCCGGGCCAACGGGAGCGGCAACCGGCTGCGGAGGTACTGCGGGCGAGAATGTTGAAGACGGGGCTGGCGGAGGTGGAATCGGAACAGGATTGTATTGTTCGGCGGGCAACGGCTGAGGCGGTTGTTCCGGCTGAGGTTGGTTATCGCTATTTGGTTGAGGCGTGTCGTCCACGTGGTTTACCCCTGTTTTTATATTTATACTTCGTACTACATCAATAATATCATCTTAAGCGGTTTATTCAATCTGGCTGGGGAGGAGGGATTCGCCTCGTCGGCAAAAGAAAATTACTTTTGCCAAGACGACCCCAAAGGGCTTTGCCCTTTCTGGGGCAAGGTGCGGGGAGTGCTTTCCGTAGCACTCCCGTTCGAATCCCATCCATTAAAACAGCCCCGGACGACAAACTAAAGCCTATCTTCCGAGGCTGGCTGGGGAGGAGGGATTCGAACCCCCGAATGCATGGACCAGAACCATGTGCCTTACCACTTGGCCACTCCCCATCGTCGGCGTGTGATGATTAGTTTGCCGAGTTGACCACAAAACAAGTTTGCTGGTCAACTTTTGCCAACTAATCAAGCCGCCTCCTCTCAAATTTGTGAATCCTCTCACGAATTTGGTCTAAGCTTCAAGATTTAAGGCTGCTGTTTTCCCTGGGAAAAGAATGCGGAACAGGGTAGATTTTAGCTTAAATAGGTGGTTTTAACAAACATCGTGCCAAAACGCTTGTGATTAATATCACAAAAAATTGGTGATTTTGAGAGAATATGGGGTTATAATACTGCCAAAGGGAGAGCGGGTATGGCAGTTACCGGCACCATTGACACAGAACTAGCGGACTTCTTTCACCGGGGACGCAAGCAGATATACAAGAAGGGTGAGATTATTCTCCGTGCCGGCGACACGCCGCAAGGAATCTACCTTATCGAGTCCGGTTACATAAAAATCTATGCCTTATCCAACGACGCCACTGAACATTCCCACCTGTTTTATCTGCCGGGTGATATCTTCCCCATAATCTGGGCGTTCACGGACGCCGTACGCAACGTCTATTATGAGGCGATGCAGGAAACTGTGGTTTGGCTGGTAGCCAAGGACGAGTTCAAAGCTTTTGCCGACAGCCATGCCCATGTAGCGGTCAGCCTGCTGGAACAGGCGGTCAATATGTTCCGTCTGTATGCCGGCCGCATCGATAACCTGCTGTATTCGAACTCCCATGAGCGAACTGCCTATTACTTGTTGTCAATCATGGACCGGCTGGGAGAAAAACAGCCGGATGGGTCGTGGCTGGTCAAGGTACCGGTGACGCATCAGGATATCGCCAACTCAGTGAGCCTCAGCCGCGAGACGGTGAGCCGCTGCATGGAACGCCTGCAGCGCAAAGACATCATCGCCTACGACAGTTCGCGGCGTATCATCATACGCGATATAGCAGCCCTGGCCAAGTCTATCGGTCGGGACGAAGCCGTAGGCATGTGGCCGTATCTGTCCGAATACCCGGAGTGACCAATATCACTAAGCGTATGTGCCAAGATTCACGGTAGAAAGCGAAAAATTAGTCCACAATGACAATCAGTTAGGGAGCAGGATTATGGCTGACACCACGATCGAACATACCAATACACCGGACGAATCAAGCGAAGGCAGTACCGGATTTTACGAGATACAGCAAGCCACCATGGATAACGAAGAACTGTTATTGCCTGCCGTTTTCACCGCCAAGATACGCAAACGCGACCGGCTCATTGAACCCAATACCTATCGTCGGCCGCACCACTTGCAATACATCGAATACTTCTAAGTCCCATACGCTACAATAAAGGGATGTCAATTCGGACCCCGCGCCTTATCGGGGCGGTCGGCGCCATCGTCGTACTTGCCATCTATATCCATACACCCAGTTTTCCGACGCCGGATAAGATATTGGTCTTCGCTACGTTCGCGGCCATGGCGTTCGGTCAGGCGACGGAGCTGCTGAAGCGGTTCGTGCCGTTCGTCGGTCTGTTGTTGGTCTATGAGTCGTTCCGAGGCCTGGTGCCGCATTTGAATAATCGCATTAATTATTCGTTCATGCCGGCGGCTGATCGTTTCTTGTTCTTCGGGCGCCTCCCGACGGCCGTCTTGCAGGGATGGTGGTGGCAAGGCCATGTCATGTGGTACGATTTTGTCTTTTACGGGGCTTATACGTTGCATTTCGTCCTGCCGTTCGCTTTGGCGGCTCTTATCTGGCAGACCCGCGAGAAGCATTATTGGCACTATGCCACGACCTTCCTGGTAGTTTCTTTCATGGGTTTCCTAACCTTTCTGGCTTTTCCTGCGGCACCGCCATGGCTGGCCAGTCAGGCCGGGCGGATACCGTCCATCGCCCACGTTTCCAGCGCTATCTGGGCAGCCTTCGGTATCCATGATTTCCCAAGCGTCTATAACAAGATATCACCCAACCCGGTCGCGGCCGTACCCAGTCTGCATGCCGCCTATTCCGCGTTGTTTGCCTTTTTCTGCATCAAGTTATATAAGACCAAGTGGCGTTATCTGTCTCTCATATATCCTTTGCTTATCTGGGTAGGGACCGTCTATATGGGCGAACACTATGTCATCGACCTGCTCATCGGCCTTGCCTATGCGGCAGTTGCTTACTGGGTGGCACCATACGCCCTAAAGGCGATTGCCGGTGTCTACAAAAAGCTTTTACACGGCGCCCGCAAACATGCTACAGTAGAGTCACTTTAACAATGTAAATATACAGAGTGTGGCGAGAGATCTAGCTTGATGACCCACCAGCAACCTGTCCGATGAATGCACCCATATGCATCCGTCATACCAAAAGATAAGGTGCTCCGTCTAGTCCGCCTTGGCCGCGGAGAAGATATTGTGAACCGCATATATCCTTTCAACTGCCCGGGCATGAAAGGATTTTTTAATGCCAACTATCAGGCTTTTTACCAGCGAATCAGTTTGCGCCGGCCACCCGGACAAAATCTGCGACGCCATCAGCGACACCATCTTAGATGAGATTTTGCGCCAGGACCCGCATGGGCGGGCCGGTATCGAGGCCGTAGCCGGTGCCGACCAAATCAGCCTGTTCGGCGAAATCAAGACCAGCGCCCAACTGGACCTGGAAAAAATCGTTCGCTCCGAGATGACCCGCCAAGGCTACACAGTTCCAGCATGGGGGTTCTCAGATACCGAATCCGCCTTTAGTAATTATCTGCACCAACAATCACCGGAAATCTCTCAAGGCGTCGATGCTGACGGGGCGGGCGACCAAGGTATGATGTTCGGATACGCTTGCACCGAAACTCCTGAACTTATGCCCCTGCCTATCACTCTGGCTCATTCGCTGACCCGGCGTATCGATGAGGTCCGTACCAGTAAGATACTGGATTACATCCGCCCGGACGGCAAGGCTCAGGTGACTATCCGTTACGAGGATGATAAGCCGGTAGCCGTGGAGAAGGTCGTCGTCGCGGTTGCCCACAGCGAGGACGTTGACCCGCAGACCGTGCACGCCGGCGTGGTCAAAGAAATCATCACACCGGTGCTTGAGCGCTATCATCTGGCAACTCCCGATGATACCAATATCACCGTGAACGGTACGGGACTATGGCATATCCCGGGTCCGGAGTCGGACGCGGGGCTGACCGGCCGCAAGATAGTGGTCGACGGTTATGGCGGTTACGCGCGTGTCGGCGGCGGCGCCTTCAGCGGCAAGGATCCCAGCAAGGTCGACCGCTCCGGCGCGTACGCGGCTCGTTATATTGCCAAGAATATTGTGGCAGCGGGTCTGGCGGCCAAATGCGAAGTCGGACTGGCCTATGTCATCGGCCGTCCGGAGCCGCTCATGCAGACCATCGACACTTTCGGCACGGCTACAGTCCCGGAAAAGGAACTATACGCTTTCAAAGATAAACTCATTGACACCTCGGTGAAGGGAATCATCGAGACGCTCAATCTGCGCCGGCCCATCTATGCCCAGACCGCAGCCTACGGCCATTTCGGCAAAGACGGTCTTCCCTGGGAGCGTATCGCCGGAGTATAATAAGGCGGCCATGATTGCAAAACAAAAACACAATTTACGACTTACCCTCCCGACGGCTTTGGCCGCGGCCGTGCTGTACTGCTCCTGGCCCCTCGGTTACTACTTGAATCCTAAGGCCAGCGCCCATGGCCTAGCCAGTGAACTGGGAGCGGTCGGACAGCCGTACAACTGGGTATTCATCTCCACCGACGTGCTGACCGGCCTATTGGTAGCCGTCATAGCCATCGTGTTGTGGTGGTGGCTGGGCCGTCCCGCCATACGCTGGCTTCAGGTGGCTCTGCTTAGCTACGGTGTCTTCGGCATATTGACAGCACTCGATGCCAGCCTGCCTATGCACTGCACACCATCACTGACAGTTTGTCCGCCCATCCAGAACGACCACATCCTTATCGTCCATGGTGTCGCCAGTATCGCCGCCGCGGCCAGTCTTTTTATAAGTGTGTCAGCCCTATGGTATGCCAATCGACGCGAGCGGTTCCAGCAACTTATGTTAGCGGTACTCGCCCTGTGGGGGTTATTCGGGTTGTTGTCTGTGCTGTTTTTCTTTGTCCCCGGACCCGGCTATCTGGCTCAGCGCTATTTCATAGTCCTTTGCAGCGTGTGGATGGTGTTATTACCGGTGATAGTCGTAAAGACATTGCAGGTCTCAAAACAGGTCAGGGTACCCCAGAAAATCAGATAAAACCAGTTTCGGCGCACGCCCGGCGGCTTGCTTGCCGCCATATTTTCTTGGTTCGGCGAGTAGGGCGCCATCCATTATCTCTCCAGTATAAACCAAGGTGTATACATATAGACAAATACTTGTATTTATGTTAAGGTAACAGAATGCCAGAACAGAGGCTGGAAATTTGTCCAGAGACAGACTTTTGTCCCAGAGTGGACCATGAGATGAGCGAAGCTATAGGCCAGCAGGCCTGCAGCAC
Organism: Saccharimonadales bacterium (SeqCode); assembly: GCA_035480495.1. Lineage (GTDB taxonomy): Bacteria > Patescibacteriota > Saccharimonadia > Saccharimonadales > DATIHP01 > DATIHP01. Next base: position 6,406 of record DATIHP010000072.1, on the reverse strand, counting down.
TTGCTTGCCGATAGCCTATTTAAGGGTATCGGGACAGAAAGCAGCCCTGGCCGAACGTAATGTTAAGCTGGAATCACGCGTCAAAGATCTATACGATCTGGCCAGCACGGATTCACTGACAGGTCTGAAAAATCGTTTCGGGCTTGAGGTAATCTTTGATAGGTTACGGGGATACGAAGTGCCCATCGCCGTAGTCTTTTTGGACGTAGAAGATTTCAAGGCTAAAAATGAACTTTACGGACATGAGGGAGGGGACACGGTACTCCGGGCCGTCGGGAGAGCGTTCAACGACAATCTGCGCAAGACCGATGCCGCGGCATATATCATGCCTCCCAAAGTCCTAGACGAACAACTGAACATAACGGCTGGCCGGCGCGGCGGCGATGAATTTATAATCGTTGCGCCATTTATAGATACCAAAGATAGCCAGACAGAAGACGAAAAACGTACCGCAGAGCTAACCCCCCAGGATCGTGCACAAGCCTTTGCGGAGCGTATCCGTGATAATTTTCATGCTTGGTATCGGGTGGCACTGGAACAAGAACAAGCCGATACGCCCGAAAGGCACAAAATCCATGAGGATCTTAACTTCCATGTCGGTGTGGAAGTGAGTGAACCTGGCGATTTGCGCACCCTCAGTGAAGTAGCAGCTTACGCCGATCCGGATAAATCACTGAGCCGTACCCAGACAGTGCCTAACTTTTTGCCGGGTGCCAGATTCATAAACCGCGCGCTACGTGCAGGGCGCATAGCACAGCGGGTAATGCGCCAACCATAAACAGAAGCCTTGTTCGCACTTGACGCTTATGGTATAATGTTACCTGAATGTGAGAGCGCTTGCATCTAAAACAGGCGCTTTTTAAGTTTTATGACTCAGGATTCAAGAAAAATCAGGAACATCGCCATCATCGCCCATGTCGACCATGGCAAGACGACGCTGGTCGACGGCTTGCTCAAACAGTCGCAGACTTTCCGCGACAACCAGGCGGAGATGAGCCAGGACCTCATCATGGACAGCGGCGACCAAGAACGCGAGCGCGGTATCACTATCACGGCCAAGGTAACGGCAGTCCAGCACGGCGATTACCGTATCAATATAATCGATACGCCGGGCCATGCCGACTTCAGCGGCGAGGTGGAGCGCACGCTTAACATGGCCGACGGCTGCCTGCTTATCGTGGACGCCCAAGAAGGCCCCATGCCCCAGACAAAATTCGTACTGGCTAAGGCGTTGGCCAATGAACTCAAACCGATAGTTATTATCAACAAGATAGACAAGCCCGCCTCCCGCATCAAGGAGGTAGAGGACGAACTGGCGGACCTCTTCCTGGAGCTGGCCGTCCATGAGGACCAGCTGCATTACCCGGTCTATTACGCGGTCGGACGTGCGGGCAAGGCGTGGGACAAACCGCCCGCAACCCCGGAGGCGGTAGGGGATTTGGAAGTTATCTTTGAGGCTATCACCACACATATACCCGCTCCAGACATCCAGATGGACAAACCCTTCCAGATGCTGGTGACGGCCCTGGCTTGGGACAGCTTCAAGGGCAAGTATGCCATCGGCCGTATCAGCCGCGGCACGGTCAAGCCGGGCGACCAAGTGTCCTTATGTAAAAAAGACGGTACCATCGCCAAGGCTAAGGTGGATACCATCTACATGAGCCATGGGCTGGCCAAGTCTGAAGTGCCTGTCGGGGTAGCCGGGGATATAGTCCAGCTGACGGGGCTTGCCGAGGCCCAGATAGGTGAGACGGTAGCGGATGCCACAAATCCTGAGGCGCTACCGGTCCTTGAGGTAGAAGCCCCCACGCTCAAGATATATCTGGGGCCCAATACCAGCCCTTTCAAGGGCACTGAGGGTGAATTCACCACCAGCCGGCAAATCGGCGAACGCTTGCAGAAGGAACTGGAAACCAACGTGGGCCTACGGGTAGAGGAAGAAGGTATCGGGTTCAAGGTATCGGGCCGCGGCGAACTGCATCTGTCCGTCCTGATAGAGACCATGCGCCGCGAGGGCTATGAATTCGAAGTGGGCCGGCCGCAGGTCGTGACCCGCGAACATGACGGCGTCACGGAGGAGCCCTTAGAAGAACTTATCATTGAAGTCCCCGCCGAGCACGTCGGTACCGTCCAGATGGAATTGGGTTCCCGCCGGGCAATACTGAAAGAACAGTTCGCCAGCCCCAAAGGTGTGACCAAACTGGTATATGAGCTGCCTACCCGCGCCCTGCTGGGTTTGCGTAACACGCTGCTGACCAATACCAAAGGTACCGTCATCATGAACAGCCTGACCGTAGGCTACCAGCCGCTTGGGGCACCGCTACAGCAGCTGCGTAACGGCGTACTTATCGCGTTCGAGACTGGTATCACCACGCCGTATTCACTGCAGACCGCGGAAGAGCGCGGCGTCGTGTTCGTGGCGCCGGCCGTCAAAGTCTACGCCGGCCAGATAGTCGGACTCAACAAACGCCAGGAAGATATGGAGATGAACGTCTGTAAGGCCAAGCATCTGACCAATATGCGCAGCAGTTCCTCCGACGGCGTGGTGCAGTTGACGCCGCCGGTCATCTTCAGCCTGGAAGAGTGCCTGGACTTCATAGAAAAAGACGAACTGCTGGAAGTTACCCCCAAGTCATTAAGACTTAGGAAGCGCGAACTTGATCCTAACAAGCGTAAACGCCTAAGTCAGACCCAGTAACTCATTGGCAATTCCCTTTACCTATGCTTAACTTGTTAAGTATGGAAATTTCAGACCAAGATTTTGAAAAGTTGATAAACGAATCCATGGACGAGCTGCCGCAGGAGTATATCCGCAGCATGAAGAACGTGGCGGTGACCTATGCCGACGAACCCACGCCGGAACAACGCCATAAACAACAACTGCGGGCCGACCAGACGCTGTACGGTCTTTATGAAGGCATCCCGCTGACGCAGCGCGGGGCCGGCTATAACTTGGTGCTGCCGGATAAGATAACCATCTTCAAGTTACCCATGCTCAAAGCCAGTCCGCATATGGCGGCGCTTAAATGGCAGGTCAAACACACGCTCTGGCACGAGATAGCCCACCACTTCGGGCTCGGCCACGACCGTATACACGAAATCGAACGGAACTGGCACCAATAAACTTCGCGGAGTAGGAAAGAGACAAGCCAGTTCCCAGCTGATGTGAAATAAGTTATAGCCCTTATCCGTCAAAAAGCCTATACTGCTAATGTAATAAATAAAGGAGCATACCTTATGGCAGACGACGATTTCAACCCACCAGTTAGCGCAGAAGACCCCGCGGCTACTCCTATGCCAAGCGGCGATAACCCTGTTCCACCAACCAACGACGAACCTGCTGATGGTCTGGGTGGTACGCCTCCATCAACCGTCCCAGGCGCAGAACCGGAAGAAAATCATGAAGAAGCTCTGCCGGGAGCTGTGGAGACTCCAGAACCTACTGAACCGACAGTCCCTGCCCCGGACACGCATGAAGACAACAGTCCGCTGGCAACCCCAGGGGAGTAAGGCTAGGCAATAACGTCGACTGACGGCGGTTGCAGGATATACGGTTTGCCCATCAGGTCCACGCCTTCATGTATGGTGCACGACCCGATAATCACGCACGGGACGGTGTGTATGTTGAGTTCTTTGTACAGCTGGTAGGCCGCGTAGTCATCGCTCATGATAAGTTTGTCTTTTTTCTGGTAGACATAGAGTTTAGGCGGCGCGTTGGCCTTGGCCTTCTGCATGAAATAAGCCCGGTAAGCCGGCGCTATCACTGGCTGGAAGTCAGAGAACGGCTCAATGACATCTATATCCACCAAGGCCATCCGGCATAGCATGTCGCCTTTGTAAGCGGCCTTCAGCAGCGCTAGCAACAGATTGTCCAGCGGCTCGGTGTTCTCATCAAAAGCCGTGTTTATCTGGGATATGTCTATATGTCCGTCACTCATCACCTATAAGTATAGTACAGATAAAAGGCTTATGCTTGCGCTGGGCGGGGGGTGATTGTATGCTGGGCTGCATATGAGAAGACAAAGAAGTCCAGAAGAAGTTAAGCCGCCTGCGCACATAGTCGTTCCGGAAACGGTGTCGTCGCGCAGCTTCCTCAGGATGAGCGAATGGCTTATCAATACGGGGGCGGTACTCTATAGGGACAACAAGCCTCGAGCGCGTTATGCATGGTATGAAGGTAGTTCCAAGGCGCCCCTTTGGGTTGCTGTGACTGGCTATGCGAAGCCGCGCGTCGCTGCCGAGTGCATAAACAAACGCCCTCCGCTCCTGCAAGTGTCAGAGTTCGAAGTGTTCGTGCGTGATGATGGCACGGAGTTCAGTGTCGTCGGAGAGATAGACATGCCGCCCAAGGATGAACTTGCCCTATCGGAGGATCCCTTCAGCGTTGATGCTTTCCATATAATGCGCGGCTACTGCATGTCCAGACATATACCGGTCGAGCAGGATGAACGGGTTCTGCGGAGGATTGAATTCGACACCCTGCGCAACTCCGGTCCACTGGACCTTTAGCAGCTACATTTGTTGCGGACGGACAACTACCGGCTGCGGCTGGACTAGCGTGATGCCTCTGACAACGACCAATCCGTCTTCAACTGAAGGATCCTGTTGGACTATTTCAAACACGTTGAAGCCGGTGGACTGTAACCAGTCGCGGGTAATAGGCAGGACATCACCTCGGCCTACTCCACCGCAGACGATGCGTCCCAATACTCTGTGTCCGTCATCATGGTGGCCCCGCACCAGGACATCCCACTCAGTTCTGTGGTCTTCGCCCCGTATCATGATTTTTGTCAGCGAAGCCTTCTCGTCATTACTATAGCCGGCCACGCCGAAGTCATGCAGTGTCTGCCTGTCGATGGGTTTAGGCTGAATGTCCGAAGGGATGTAAAATTCTCGCTCGACCCTATACCGCACTGCAAGACTCCTTAACTACTCTTACTATACGGATAAATAGCTATATTTTCAATAATATGGAGTACACTAAGCATATGCAGTTCCTCATGCTGTATATCGAATGGCTATGCTCCGTCGTAGACCCGACAATCCAGGATTATTACAATCTTAAAGTGGCAACAGTAGTAACAATAGAACGTTTGCAGACAATCTTATACAATCATTTTCATCAGTTCTAAGCGTTTAGTTACCTTGGTCGGGGTTATAGACAAAAGTTTTATGAGGAACCCGTTCGCTGAGGGTATCGGATATCAACTCCATGGCGTTATCGGCTTCGGCTTCGCTCTGGACCGGCCTAGGAACATCGCATATTTCAAAGACGGGAGTTTCGCTGCCGTACCACACGGCCACCGGCACCACATAAGTGCGCGGGTTTGACAATACGCTGTATGTCCCGTGGCCAATGCCTGCCATGGTAATATTATCGGGGTCTTCCGTGCTTGGTTTGTCAGTCGTACCGCTGGCAGCGACCGCAAGCAGCAGGGAGCCTTCGCCCAGGCGTCTTTCCACGCGGCCCCGCATCTGCCGGTTATGGCGGTTTACCTCGCTGGGGACTAGGCGGCTGAACCCGCGTCGATTAGCGGATTCGGTGCGGGGATAGCTCAGGAAGGTTTCATTTTCCAGGATTTTCAGGACTTCAACTGCCGGCGCCATATCATTACCCAGCCTGTAGGCTAAAAAGGCAATCATCTTGCTGATTATAATACCGGTCTTCGGCTCATAGCCCAGCGTATCAAGCAAACTGTAGAAGGCGGCGTGGGTCACGGCTATGTCAATCAAGTCGCTATGGTTAGTAGCAAGTATCACGTTGTTGCCGCCGCGCAGCAGCTCGCCGATACGCGTGACTTCCGCCGTATGTTCTTCCTGCGCTTTCAGCAGCGTGCTTATTTCCCCATAACGCGGCTGGGCCACCAGCGCCACGCTATCAATGACGGCTGCGGACTGCGGGTCGCCCTCCACGCTTACACCGTCCTGGCCCGGGTAACGCTCCGGCTCGTATTCCAGCAGCGCCAACTGGCCGCTAGATTCGTTGGCATGGGTTTCCGCCCATTGCTGCAACTGCCAAACAAGTTCTTCGCCTGGCTGCCTCTGTATCATAGGCTTACTTTAGCATATTTTGTGCTAAATTACCACCCTCCTACTAGACGAATGGGATATTATGTAGTATAATAATAAATTATGGCCCAGACTCCCTTTGGAGAAATTGCGGACGCAGCACATGCACAGGCATTCAACGAACCTATTGAAAGACGTGGTGAATTCAAAGTAGCCGCTGATTACTCAACCTATCCTCCCGAACCGGCTTATCTGGTCGGTACCTGCGTGACCTTTATCAAAGATGACGGCTCGCTTAGTACAAAAATGGCTGTGGCGGAAACCGACTTGACACATCCGCCTCGTTCAATAGACACGGTGGTTGATCATTTCCTGGAAGACTATGAAGAGCGGGTAG
>DATIHP010000071.1:0-11802 GCA_035480495.1 Saccharimonadales bacterium (SeqCode) | reverse complement strand
GCCTTGGCCGCTAAGAGCGCCGGCAGCAGCGGTGCTGACCTGGCTAATATCGCCAACGAGGCAGCCATCGTAGCCGCCCGCCATAACCGCAAAGTGATTACCCAAGAGGATGTCACATCGGCATTCGAGAAAGTCGCTATCGGTCCCGAACGCAAGAGCAAGATTATGAGTGACAAGGAAAAAGAATTGACGGCTTATCACGAAGCCGGCCATGCGGTCGTCGGCCATGTCTTACCGGATAGTGACATGGTGCACAAAGTCACTATCATCCCGCGCGGCGGCACGGGCGGCGTTACCTGGTTTATCCCGCCAGAAGACAAAAGCTATCACAGTATCATCGAATACAAAGATGTATTAGCCCGCATGTTAGGCGGGCGTTTGGCCGAGGAGATTATCTATGGACTAGACAGAGTAACTACCGGTGCTGGTTCGGACCTGCAGAAAGCCGCCGAGCTTGCCCGCGAGATGGTTGTCAATCAAGGTATGGGCAAGAAATTGCGCGACCAAGTCTTCCATGTCGAGGAAGGTATCATGCTGGAGCGGGTAATGCACGAACGCCAATACTCTGACGAGACCGCCAAGATTATCGATGATGAAGTCGAACACCTCATTACGGAAGCCGCTAACCGCGCACGCGTAGTTATAAAAGCCAATCGTGACAAATTGGAAGCGCTTAAGAATGTCTTGCTAGAAAAAGAAACGGTAGAAGCCGAGGAGGTGCTAGATATACTCAAAGGCTCAAACCTACCTAAAGAAGCGGCATTATACTAGCCCCTAATCGAGACGCCAATCATAGCGATAGGCCGCTGCTTCCGAAAAAACAAGGCTATTTTTGAACGACAATTCTCTCTATAATACATTGACGAATGAATCGGATACTCAACAGAGCCAACAAGCGTGTTTCTTTGGGTGGCGCAGCCGCGCTATTGATCGGGGTGGCACTGGCCGGCCAGCTGCTTGGCTTCTTGCGCAACCGTCTTATCAGTGCTAACTTTACACAGCTTGATCCGGGTTCCACCGATGCCTTTTTTGCAGCTTTTCAGATACCGGACTTCTTTTTCTATACTATTGCCGCCGGCGCGCTCGGCGTCGCATTCATGCCGTTCCTGTCCGACCACCTGGAACGAGGTGATCGTCGAGGTGTCTGGGAGCTGGTAACAAGCCTGCTTAATATGTTGGCAATAGTCATGGCCATCGTGGCTGCCATCATCTTTGTTTTTGCCGAACCCTTGATCCGTCACATCGTCGCCCCAAAGTTAGAAGGGGAACATTTGCGCCAAGCTGTCCTTATCATGCGTCTCGTCGCACTTAATCCGTTGCTGTTTACGCTATCCGGCGTGCTGACAAGCGTTCAACAGACCTTCGGCCGGTTTTTCTTTTATGCGTTGGCACCTTTGTTTTACAACTTATCGATTATCATCAGTGTCTACGTGTTCAAATATAACATCGGTATCATCGGCCTGGGCATCGGTGCTCTTATCGGCGCGTTCATCCAGCTTGTGATTGCCTGTATGGGCCTGTATGGATTGCACTTCCGGTGGCGGCCGAAAATCATGTGGCGCAGCCGTGATTTCCACCAAATCTTACACCAATTGCCGCCGCGGTCGGTTGACCAAGGTATCGACCAGATAAACAGCATCGTCGAGACCAACCGCGCCGCCCATCTTGGTGTCGGTGCCATCAGCTCCTATAACTATGCGTTGACGCTCATGAACGTACCGGTAGCGCTATTCGGTAACTCCATCGCAACCGCGGCTTTCCCGCGGCTGACAGCCAGGCTTTCGCAGAATCGTTCGGATCTGTTCCGAAAAGAGTTCTTAGGAATATTACGCAGCATGATATGGATTACCATGCCGGTTTTAGTGGTCTGTTTTTTCTGCCGTGCATACCTGGCACGGCTACTCTTCAGTAGTGTTGCCCCGCAGGTCTCCTTAATCTTTGGCTATCTGACGGTAGCGATATTTTTCCGTATCATCTATAGCATCATTTCGCGCTGGTTCTATGCCCAAAAAGATACCAAGACACCCCTGTTCGTTTCCGTATTCGCGATAGCCTTCAACATATTCCTGGCTTTTAATCTGGCCCGGCCATCGGCTTACGGCGTCGCCGGACTTGCCATGGCACAGTCATTGGTGGCCATGAGTGAAGTAGCGATACTTCTGATAATCATGCTCATCCGCGATCATCGGTTGCTTAATACGGTTTTTTGGAATGGTGTGGGGCGCATCCTATCAGTGACGGGCTTCAGCGTCGTGGCAGCATCCATCATGATATCCCTGTTTCCGCTCAAGATCGCTGACACCGGCATCGTGACGCTCGGCACCAAGCTGGGCAGCATAGCGTTGATTACAATCTTGGTCCATATCGGTGTTTCCTCCCTATTCGGTCTGGAAGAGGTCCAGCCTATCATCCAAAAAGCCAAACAATTCATCTTGCGCCCCGTGAACGTTGACGTCTAAAGATCTGGAAGCTGAGACGACTGATTAATCACGACTGAGCACAGGTGTTAAACTTATACGATATGAACCAGGATCATATCCGCAATTATTGGCGGCTTCGCCTTATGAGACACCCACAAGCGGGTTTCTCATCGCGCCAGGCTCGGAATGAATCCGAGCGTGGGCTGCTCTTCCCACTCGGAGATGCATCGTGAACCAAGACCATATACGTAACTTCTGTATCATTGCGCACATTGACCATGGTAAGTCGACATTGGCTGACCGGCTGTTGGAACTGACCGGAACGGTAGAAAAGCGCGATATGAAAGCCCAGATGCTCGACAAGATGGATTTGGAGCGCGAGAAGGGCATAACTATCAAATTGGCGCCAGTGCGCATGGCCTACAAGGACTATGAGCTTAATCTCATTGATACGCCGGGCCATGTTGATTTCTCATACGAGGTGTCGCGCAGCTTACAAGCCTGCGAAGGCGCCATATTGGTGGTGGATGCAAGCCAAGGCATCCAGGCCCAGACTTTGGCGAACGTTTATCTGGCCATGGCGGCAGAGCTTACTATCATTCCGGTCTTGAACAAGATTGACCTGCCGGCTGCCGATGTTAAGCGGGTACGGTCCGAAGTTGTCAGTCTGCTCGGCTGCGCACCAGATGAAGTACTAGAAATATCCGCTAAATCCGGTCAGGGTGTTGAAATCCTGTTGGAACAGGTCGTGCGGCACGTACCGGCGCCGAAAAGTAGCACCGATGCAGCGACCAGGGCGCTCATCTTTGATAGTTATTACGATGATTACCGTGGTGTCATCCTCTACGTACGGATCGTGGATGGTGCGGTCGCACATGGAGAACAGATCCGGATGATGGCTACCGGTGCCGAAGGGCTCGCCCTGGAAGTCGGCGCGCTCAAGCCGGGCATGAAGCCAGCTAAGAGCTTGGAAGCTGGCGAAATCGGTTATATCGTTACGAACCTGCGCAGTACGCGCGAGGCTCAGGTAGGCGACACGGTGACGCTAGCTAAGGCGGCAGCCGACCAATCGCTGCCAGGCTACAAAGACGTCAAACCATTCGTCTATGCCGGTTTTTTTCCTGAAAGCAACGAGAGCTACCAACTACTGAAGGATGCCATTGAAAAGCTCTCCTTGAGCGATTCAGCCCTACAATTCGCGCCGGAAAATTCACCGGTACTGGGCTTTGGCGTACGCGTGGGTTTCTTGGGCCTGCTGCATATGGATATAGTCAAGGAACGGTTGGAGCGCGAATATGACCTGGAACTGGTCATCACTAATCCCTCGACCGACTACCAGATAACGTTATTAAACGGTGAGGAAATAGATATCAAATCGGCAGCCGACTTGCCTGACCCAGCAAAAATCAGGGAAATCAAAGAACCTTGGATTAGCGGCGAAGTGGTAGCCCCTAAAGAATATGTCGGCGCGGTCTTGCAGCTGATTGCCGCCAAACGCGGTCTGCAGAAAAATCTGAGTTATGTCGATGCCCAATTGGCATTGATTGCGTTCGAAGCTCCGCTGGCCAATCTGCTCACGGATTTTTATGACCAGCTCAAAAGTGTCACAAGCGGTTATGGCTCATTCAATTATGACCTGGCGGATTACCGGGCAGAGGATTTAGTGAAGCTTGATTTTTATGTGGCTGGCGAACGGGTAGACGCCTTGAGCGTGATGGTCCACCGTTCAGAGTCGACCACGTTAGGCCGCGACATAGTCGGTAAACTCAAAGCAGTAATTCCGCGTCAGAATTTCCAAGTAGCCTTGCAGGCAGCAATCGGCGGCAAGTTCATAGCACGCGAAGATATCAGCGCTTATCGTAAAGACGTGACGACCGGTCTGTATGGCGGTGATGTATCCCGTAAGAAGAAGGTTCTGGCTAAACAGGCCAAAGGTAAGAAACGCATGAAACGCTTCGGCAAAGTCGACATCCCCGCCGAAGCCTTTACTGTCATGCTGAAGCGAAGCTAATCCATATGGGCCGGGTATAAAAAGAGCTCCGCAGTATTACGAGAATGCTGCGGAGCATTTCACGCGTGTTTGTTTTGTCCCTATGCTACACCCATGCCCAAACAATTGCACATGTTATCCACAAGCATTTTTATCTTAGAAGAGCGGACGTAGTTTTGTTATTTCCAAGCTGCAAGCAATGCGCCGTTGATAACCAACACGACCAGGAAATAGCCGGTGTTGATAGCCCATAGTTTCTTGCGTGTGCCGGCAAAAACGGTATTGACCCCTTGGGTTATAGCTACGAAGCCAAGCCAAAGCATGAAACCGACGACGGCGCCTTTGACGGCGGTCGTTGCCTGGGCATAGGCTACAAAATGTACTAGTATCCAGGCTTGGACCAATGCTCCTACCGCTGTAACGGCGTAACCGGGACCGGCATTCTTGCGCATATCTTCCAGCTTACGGCCGGTTAGCTGCGACCATTGTTTGCCAAAAAGGGCGCCCGAGTACCAGGCGGCACCCACGACCATATTTACGATGGCGGCAACAACAACCACCATCCAGTTGATATCTACATGTGGCATAGGGAACTCCTTGTTATATTATGGTTATATCTATACGCCAATCTGGTAAAAATACAAGCTTTTAGCTAGGTTTTTCAGCCCGCATGGCCAAAGCGTCTACCATAGCTTTGGTCACGTTAGCTGGACTTTGCATGCCATCTACTTCTACAAGAAGCCCCTTGCGCCTATATGCTTCAATCACTGGGACAGTCTTGTTCATGAACTCTTCCAGCCGCACGTCAATCAGATGAGCAGCGTCATCGTGACGCAAACCGCGGTCCATCTTCTTTTGCGAAGCTTCAAAACGTCTATGTACCTCATCGGCCCCAAGCTTAAATAAGACTACCGCTTTCAGCGGGTGGCCAGCTTTAGCGGCCGCTTCAGTGATTACTTCTTCTTCACCGGACCAGCGCCCTACGGAACTTAAGACCAGCGGCTTATCGGTAAATTCCGGTTTTGACAAAAAAGGCAGTACGATGCTGAAATAATAGTCGCTGGGGAATAGTTTGCCGGTGGAACTCAGTTGTTTAACTTTCTCTTCTTCATGATGGCCGCGCAAAATCTGACCGCTACCGATTACCGGTGCGTCAAGTAGGTTGCCAAGTTGTTGTGCCTGCGTATCCTTACCGGCAAAAGGCAGGCCGAAAATGTTGATAGACCCGGTCTGCAGCCATCGGCTTATGTCTTGGATAGCCTTGCCCATGAGGAGATTATACAACAACCTCTATGAGACAAACCCTATGGTTTTTCTCATACGCTGCCTACCGAAATGGAATACATTTTGGCGGGTTGCTCTTTTCCCTTGGCGAAGAGAGCTTCAATTAAGCTCTGGCACTCTTGACACTCGAGTGCCAACTGTCTATACTTAGCACAGTTATCGGAAGAGTGCTTATGACAGATAGACAAGCTAAAATTCTAGCTGCAATCGTTGAAGAATATGCCGAGGTAGCCAGCCCGGTGGGCTCAAGCCTCATGGCTAAGGTATTCAACGTGTCTTCCGCCACTATCCGGGCAGAGATGGCGGAACTGGAACGCCTGGGTTTCATAGACCAGCCGCATACTAGCGCCGGGCGCGTCCCAACGGATAAAGGATACCGATATTATGTTAATAATCTATCTGTACAGACGGATACGGCTGCCGAACGGCGTGGTGAACGGGCACTGACCGCCCGCGTAGAAAGTGGCGGTCTGCCGGAACGCACTATCCGTAATGCTGTCGATACGCTGGTGGAACTGACGCACAATCTTGGCCTGGCCACTATTGGCAACCAATTATATATGTCAGGCTTGTCCAATCTGTTCGGACAACCGGAATTCATCGGCGGAGCCCAGGTTCAGCAAGTTGCGAGGTTGCTGGACAATCTGGAACCATGGCTCAAAGAAGCTGCACCTAATCAGCCGCTCAGTGTCTACATCGGCGCGGAGAACCCTATCGGTCGTAGCGCCCAATGTACCTTGATAATCAGTCGTTTTCGCAGCCCATACAGCGACCAAAGCTATATAGGCGTATTAGGTCCGACCCGCCAGAGCTACCGCGACGTCATGGGCCTGGTAGAGCACGCCGGCCGCACATTAGAGGGGGCCCTTTATGAGTAAGAAACCGACAGTATTACAACTGGAACAGCAAATCGGTGAGCTTACAGAAGCCTTGCAGCGTGAACGTGCAGACGCTACCAATATCCGCCGCCGGCACGATGAACAGATAAGCAATCTTAAGAACATGGTCAAAGCCAACGTCGTGCGTGAACTTTTGCCTGTAATCGATAACTTTGAGCGTGCCCTCAAGCATATTCCTAAGGACTTAGAGAAGAACGAATATGTGAAGGGTGTGCAGGGAATCGTCAAACAGTTCGAGGATACACTTAAACAGATGGGCGTTGAACGTATCAAGACTGTCGGTCAAGTGTTTGATCCAGTGTTACACGAAGCCGTCAGTATGGAAGAGGGCGACGGCATGGTTGAAGTCGTCTCAGAGGAATTGCAACCCGGTTTCCGCTTAGGCGATGACATCATCCGCCATGCCATGGTAAAAGTAAAAATGGAGAGAGCAAAATGAATAGCTCAGTTGAACAAGTTAGATTACCTGATACGCTTTGTGGCACTTGCGTATTGCGCGATGATTGTGTCACGGACCCACAGGCAGCTCAGCGGTGGGCATTCAATGAATATCAACCGGGAGAAATGCCTACCACCAGCGTCAATGTCAACGATCAAAGCTTCGCGCTGAACTGCCTGTTCCGTCACCGGCAGGGTGACTGCGAGCAACCGGTGGTAATCAGGACACAAGAACCATAAATCACGAGTCAGTTAAGTTAAAGGAGGAATAATCATGGGAAAGATCATCGGAATAGATTTAGGGACGACTAACAGCGCCATGGCGGTCATGCAGGCCGGCAAGGCGGAAATTGTTGCCAACAGCGAAGGCGCCCGCACCACGCCAAGCGTCGTAGCTGTCAATAAGAACAGCGAACGTCTGGTAGGACAGGTAGCCCGCCGTCAGCAAGTGACCAACTCCACGAACACTATCTACGAAGTCAAACGGCTCATCGGCCGCAAGTTTGATGACAAAGAAGTCCAACGCGACCTTAAACTGATGGGCTACGAAATTATCAAGAGCGGTTCAAGCGTCAAGGTCAAGATGGGCGGCAAAGAATACAGTCCCGAGGAAATCAGCGCTATGATTCTGGGCAAGCTTAAGGCTGACGCCGAAAGTTTCTTAGGCGAACCTGTCACGGAAGCGGTTATCACCGTACCGGCGTATTTTGACGACAGCCAGCGCCAGGCAACCAAAGACGCCGGCAAGATTGCCGGCCTGGAAGTAAAGCGTATCATCAACGAACCGACAGCTGCCGCACTGGCATATGGACTGGACAAAGGCAGTAAGAAAGACGAGAAAATAGCCGTCTATGATCTGGGGGGCGGCACGTTTGACGTATCCATCCTGGAGTTGGGTGATGGCGTTTTTGAAGTCAAATCTACCAATGGCGACACGCACTTGGGCGGCGCTGACTTTGACCGGGTAGTCGTCAATTATCTGAAAGACGAATTCAAAAAAGAGCAGGGCGTGGATGTCAGCGATGATAAGGCAGCCATGCAGCGCCTGCGCGACGAAGCCGAAAAAGCCAAGATTGAGCTGTCTACGACGACAGAGGTAAACATCAACCTGCCGTTTTTAACGGCTGATGCGGACGGACCGAAGCACTTTGAACACAAAATTACCCGCGCCAAATTGGAACAACTTGTGTCTGAGCTGATTGATAAGACTGCCGAACCGAGCGAAAAGGCACTCAAGGACGCCGGTCTTAAGCCTGCCGACATAGACGCTGTGGTATTGGTGGGCGGTATGACACGCATGCCGGCCGTCCAGGAGAAGGTCAAGAAAATCTTTGGCAAGGAGCCAATGAAGGGCGTGAATCCGGATGAGGTCGTGGCCATCGGCGCGGCTATCCAGGGCGGTGTTTTGCAGGGCGACGTCAAAGACGTGCTGCTGCTGGACGTCACTCCGCTTTCATTGGGTATCGAAACCCTAGGCGGCGTGGCTACCAAGCTGATTGAGCGCAATACAACCATACCGACCAGTAAGAGTGAGACGTTCAGTACCGCAGCGGACAACCAGCCGCAGGTAGAGATACATGTCGTCCAAGGCGAGCGCGAAATGGTCGCTGACAACAAATCATTAGGACGTTTCGTACTGGATGGTATCCCATCGGCTCCGCGCGGCGTTCCGCAGATTGAGGTGACCTTCAATATCGACGCCAACGGTATATTGAATGTCTCTGCTAAGGATAAAGGCTCGGGCAAGGAACAGAGCATCACCATCAGCGGCAGCGGTAACCTGGATAAGACAGAAGTCGAAAAAATGGCCAAGGAAGCCGAAGCCCATGCGGAGGAAGACAAGGCCAAACGCGAGGCCATCGATGCCCGCAACGTACTTGACACGACCGTCTACCAGGCCGAGAAGATGAAGACGGATAACAAGGACAAATTGGCGGAAGAAGATGTCAAGACGCTTGACGAAGCCATCGAGGCGGCCAAGAAAACCATAGCTGACGAGAAGGCCGACAAGGCCGCGCTGGAAGCGGCCGTCAAAGAACTGAATGACAAGACCATGCCTATCGGCGCCAAGATGTACGAACAGGCAAGCAAAGAAGAAAAACAAGCTGAAAATAGTGAAGAATCTGATGACAAAAAGGACAAAGATGAACCAGTTGAAGGCGAAGTGGTCGACGATAAGGAAGAAAAATAGATGGGTATACACGCTTTACTGACTAAGAGATAATAAGACTAAATGGCAAAGCGTGATTACTATGAGGTCCTTGGGGTCAGCAAAGGCGCCAGTGCGGATGAGATTAAAAAAGCTTACCGCAAAGCAGCCGTAGAACACCATCCTGATAAGGGCGGTGATGAGACGAAGTTCAAGGAAATCAGCGAAGCCTACGAGGTCCTGAAAGACGACAAGAAACGCCAGCGCTATGACCAGTTCGGCCATGCCGGCGTCGGCGGTTCGACCGGTGGCGGTAACCCGTTCGAAGGTTTCAGCGGTTTTGGCGGCCAAGGCCAGGAAATCCACTTTGACTTTGGCGACTTAGGCCTGGGCGATATCTTCGGCAATTTCTTCGGTGGTAACGCCGGCGGCCGCAGCCAACGCCAAGCCCGAGGGCGTGATGTCGAAACCACCGTGGAGATAGATTTTGAACAAGCCGTGTTCGGGACGGAAATAGACCTGAACCTGCGGCTGGAAGACACCTGTGAACATTGCAAAGGTACCACGGTCGAGCCGGGCCATGAGATGGTAACCTGTGATGAATGCAAAGGTTCCGGCCAAGTGGTTACGGCAACTAGGACTATATTCGGCAATATCCAACAAGCTCAGACCTGTCCAAAATGTAAAGGACTGGGTAAGGTACCGGAAAAAGCCTGCACCGTCTGTCATGGCAAGGGCACTAAGTCCAAAGATCAAGAGATACGATTGAAAGTCCCGGCTGGAATCGATGATGACGGCGCTACTATCCGTTTGCGCGAACACGGCGAAGCGATTGCCCATGGCCCTAAGGGTGATTTATATGTACATATCAGGGTCAGGCCGCACAAACAATTCACCCGCGAGGGCGACCTGATACTCAGCGAAACGCATATCGGTATGGTAGAAGCGGCGCTAGGGACGGAGATAGAGATAGAAACGGTCGACGGTCTGGTAAAGATGAAAGTCCCAGCCGGCACTCAATCGGGAACGGACTTCAAGTTGTCCGGCCACGGTGTACCGCATCTGAAGCGCGATAGCCGTGGCGCCCATATCGTGACTGTACTGGTAGACACACCGACCAAGTTGACCAAACAGCAACAGGAACTGTTAGAGCAGCTCAAAGATAATGAAAAACACGGCCTCTTTGGCAGATAACACCTAGAAATTGCTTGCCAACAGGACGATTTTGGTCAATAATCAGCCTTAACATGAAAATGCTTAAGGCTCGGAGCATAGACCAACGGGGGTTTATACCGTTACTACTGTTCTTTTTAATTCTGCTGATTATCGGGCTCGTGTTCGCATACCTCCGTGTCAGCCATGCTGGCCATTGACAAAATACCCCAAACTATGCTAAAATATGTTAGTTATTCAAGTATTTCAGCATGAAACAGACATCTACGGCTAAGACGCTTGGCTCCTTTGAACCGGTTACCTTTCCGGACTTTGCTAATATTGGCCGGATAACCGCCAAAATAGACACCGGAGCCTATACGGGGGCGCTCCACAGCACTAAGATCCATGAGGAAGAGACCGATAGCGGCAAGATACTGCGATTCTCACCGTTCGACCACCCGGAAACGGTCATTACCGTCACTGATTTCGCCGTCAAATACGTCCGCAGCAGCAACGGGGATACTGAAAACCGCTACTTCATATCGACTACCATAACTATCCAAGGAGAAACGTACCCTATCGTGTTAAGCCTGGCAGACCGCAGCGAAATGAAATGGCCGCTGCTTATCGGACGGCGCTTCCTGCGTAAAAATAATTTCCTAGTTGACGTAAGTAAGACCGCTTAAGTATTGTTGGCGTAGACAGGAACCATTATGAAGATTGCAATTTTATCCAAAGGCCCCGGCAACTACTCTACCAAGCGCTTGCGTGAAGAGGCTGAAGCACGCGGCCACACCGTCATGATAGTGGACTATTCAAAGTGTTATTCAGTCGTTGAAAAGAGCAACCCGACCGTCAGCTATGAAGGTGGCGACCTGAAGGACATAGATGTCATCATCCCACGCATCGCCAGTAGCTATACCCGCTACGGTTCAGCCATCGTACGCCAATTTGAGATGCAAGGGATATTCACGACCACCAGCTCCATAGCGCTGGTGCGCTCACGCGACAAGCTGCGCAGCATGCAGCTATTGGCACGGGCAGGGGTCGGTATCCCCAAGACGGTCTTCTCGCGTGGCATGACTACTGACGTTGAAGACTTGATTGAAGACTTAGGCGGTGCACCGGTCATCATCAAGCTGGCCCGCGGTACGCATGGCAACGGCGTGGTCCTAGCCGAGACCAAGAAGGCTGCCAAATCAGTATTGCAGGCCTTTTACGTGATGGATGAAGACGGCACCAACATCTTGTTGCAGGAATTCATCGAGGAATCAGCCGGCGAGGACATCAGGGTATTCATAGTGGGCGGCAAAGTCGTGGCCAGCATGAAGCGGCAAAGTTTGGATGACGATTTCCGTTCCAATATCCATCAGGGCGGGGAAGGCAAGGTGGTCAAACTGACTGAAGAAGAACGCAAGACAGCCCAACGGGCTGCCCGGGCCATGGGTCTGAGCATCTGCGGCGTGG
>DATIHP010000070.1:0-3524 GCA_035480495.1 Saccharimonadales bacterium (SeqCode) | reverse complement strand
CCGAGTTTCCAATAATGACTATGGCCGGTGGGCGGACGTTTTTGAATATACGTATCAAAAACATAAAAAAGACAAAATGATTGCTGGCCAAACCTGGTATCCGGAAAAGGCTAACAAATGGCGACAACGGCAAAAAGAATTTGAAGCCGGTAAACGCCCGCCTTACCAATACCACTATTTCCAAGAGAATACTTAGGGTTTTTTGCGGAGCATCAGCCGGAGGTTTGACAGGTAATGGCTGGGATTGACAGCAGGGTGGCTCTTTAAATAAAACAGGTGGGCTTCAATGAAAGATATGCTGTTACCCGGCCAATGTTCGGCATTGGCACGGTAAGCTGACTTAGTAACCAAGGATGGGTCGCCTTCCATGACTTGCAAGGCCTCCAATATCTCAGTCTCTTCCATTTCAGACCTTCGGCTTCTTAGGCTTTTTAATCTCTTTGCGGCCCTTATCTTTAGACATAACTATATTCCCTTTGTCTATAGTATACGCCTAAAGAAGTAAATCGGCCAGTGGGAAGCGGTTATGATTGACGGCGCAAAATTATTATGCTACTATAAATGTAATTGTTTTAGATGAATCCGGGACTGTTAATAATTTGCTCGATTTCATTTCAGACAAATCGACATATTATTTAAACAGATAGGATTCTTTTTTTATGTCATCATACTCATTCCGCGGCAGCCGCCGCCCTGGAGTAGCTAATAAGAACCGGCGCTCCCCGGTCCGCACCAACCGCCGCCCCGGCCAGCAATACATTGACCCGACCCGGTTCGTGAAAGTAGCCGTACAGTCGGAAATTACTGATTACCAGGCCGTTAACCAGTTCAACGATTTCGCAATCGCGGACTTACTGAAAAGCAATCTGGCTGCGAAGGGCTACGTCACACCTTCGCCCATCCAGGACCAGACCATTCCCACCGCTTTATCCGGCAGGGATGTCATAGGTATCGCCAACACCGGTACCGGCAAGACCGCCGCCTTTGCGATTCCGTTGCTTCATAAGCTCATGAATGATAAAAGTTCCCGCGCGCTCATCATCGCACCGACGCGGGAGCTTGCCGAACAAATCCAGGACGAATGCCGCTCGATTGCCAAGGGCAGCGGCCTGTTCGGAGCGCTTCTCATCGGTGGGACAAGTATGGGAGCCCAGCTGCGCGACCTTAAAGAGCATCCGCGTATCGTCATAGGTACGCCGGGACGCATCAAGGACCACATTGAACGCGGCACGCTCAAACTGGCCTATTTTGACGTCGTGGTGCTCGACGAAGTAGACCGTATGCTAGACATGGGGTTCGTGGCCGATGTACGTTCCATCCTAAGCCAATTGTCGACACCGCGCCAATCATTCTTTTTCTCGGCGACACTTGATACCCGGGTCCAAGGCCTTATCCAGACGTTCGCGGACAATCCGGTGCTGATTTCGCTCAAAGGCAGCGACACCAGCGAACATGTCAATCAAGACGTGGTGTCCTACAGGTCATCTCATGAAAAGCTGGATAAGCTGCATGACATATTATTGAAAGAGGACGTGGCAAAAATAATCGTCTTCGACGCGACACAGCGTAGTGTGGAGCGGCTTAGCAATGAACTGGTTTCGCGCGGTTTCGCGGCTGATGCCATCCACGGTGGTAAATCCCAAGGACAGCGTCAGCGCGCCCTGAGCCGCTTCAAAAAGAACGAGATAAATATCTTGGTTGCGACGGATGTAGCCGCCCGCGGTATCGATGTTATAGACATCACCCATGTCATTAATTTCTCCACGCCTAATACGTATGAAGACTATGTCCACCGTATCGGCCGCGCAGGCCGCGCGGGCCGGGTCGGCCATGCTTTGACGTTCGTAAGCGACTAAGTCGAGCCAGAAAGCCTTGACCTTACTCCCGGCCTCACCTAGGCTGGGAGTATGATACAAACCACAAGGAATATAGTCCGCAAATTCTGGCCAAGCCATAGTGAGCTGAACAGCACGGATGTAGCACCGGCACGCGGTTATATCGATGCCTACTGGCAGAAACTGCAACGGTACCACCCCAAAGACGATGAAAGCCTGCTGGGTCTGCCAAAGCCTTATCTGGTGCCTGCCTTTGAAGAGGGGCACGAGTTTGACTTTAACGAATTGTATTACTGGGACAGCTACTTCATGGTGCAGGGTTTCTTGGATGAACAGCACAAGGAACTGGTCATGGGTATCCTGGAGAATCTAACCACCCTGTTCAAACGCTTCCGGGTCGTACCGAACGCCTCGCGGACTTACTTGACCGGGCGCTCGCAACCACCCTTTCTGACGACCTTCATCTGGGACCTGTACACCGCTTTCAAGTTAGACGAAAAATGGCTGGGTGAACACATGGCCGTGGCTGAGAAAGAATACGCAACGGTATGGATGGGGACTTTCAAGCCGAATGCCCGCCAAGTCTACCGCGGTTTATCGCGGTATTACGATATCAACCTCATCAATGACCTGGCAGAAGCGGAAAGCGGTTGGGACATGACACCCAGGTTCGGCCGCCGCGCGCTTAACTACACACCTGTCGATTTAAATGCTTTGCTTTTCAAGTATGAGATGGATTTTGCCAGGTACTACCGGCTGATTGATGACGTCCGCTCCGCCGCCAAATGGGAGGTTGCTGCCGATTTCCGCCGGACGACCATGGACGAACTGATGTGGAATAATCTGCGCGGGCTCTACTACGACTACAATTATGTGAAGGAAAAACGCGGTACCGTCAGTTCACTGGCAGGTTTTTACCCGTTGTGGGCCGGAATGGTAAGCCCCGAGCGAGCCGAGCAGATGGTCAAAGCCTTGCGCCGGTTTGAAAACCGCGGCGGCCTGGCCACGACCGACGTACAACAACTCGGTATCGTGGTGCCCGGCTCAATGCCCACCCAATGGGCCCATCCGAACGGTTGGGCGCCTTTGCAGTTCCTGGTAGTCAAAGGTTTGGAACGTTACGGTTACCACGCGGATGCTAAACGCATTGCGATGAAATGGCTCAAGACAAATGTTAATTGGTTTAATAGCCACGGGGTTTTCCTGGAGAAATATAACGTCGTTAACCCTGATAAACCACCTGCCAAAGGACTGTACCCGTCACAGACCGGTTTCGGTTGGACCAATGCCGTGTTTGAATATCTGTGTAGGACATATATCGACAATAATAAGCCGCCTGACATTGACAAGCCAGCGGATATATCCTAGGATTTTAACTATGACCAAGTCCGTGGAAGTTTTTGTTATGATGATGCCCATGCTCCGCCCTGGGCTGGTTCCGCGTTAACTCAAGAAAACTTCCAAAACTCACCGGCCCAGGGCCGGTTTTTAAATTTACAAAAGTTAAGTTAATCAGAACCAAGGAATAAGTTATGCGTAATACAGAAGAGGTGTCGGGCCAGACCCGCGCTCAATTGGACCGGCCTATCGGCGGCCAAGTGCATTTTAGCGATGTATTTCCGGAAGTGGACGGGAGCAAGATGTGGTGGCGTAAGACCGATTTTGACGCCGGACTGACGGTAGCGGTGG
>DATIHP010000069.1:0-15496 GCA_035480495.1 Saccharimonadales bacterium (SeqCode) | reverse complement strand
CCATTATCTTGCCAGACAGCACGCATGCTCAAGGAGTCCTTGCCTACCGGTATGGTCAGGCCCAAGGCCGGACAGAATTCTTCCCCCAGCGCTTCGACGGCTTCATACAGGGCCTGGTCCTCATCGCCCGTCCCGACCGCGGCCATCCAGTTGGCGGAAAGTTTGACATCAGAAATCTTGGTGACGGCTGCCGCAGCGATATTGGTCAGGGCTTCCCCGACCGCCATCCTGGCTGAAGCGGCACTGTTGATGACAGCCAACGGCGTACGCTCCCCCATGGTCATGGCCTCCCCCGCGAACGTGTCAAAGCCACTGGCTGCCACGGCGACATCGCTGACCGGTACCTGCCATGGTCCGACCATCTGGTCCCGCGCAAGCAACCCGCCGACATTACGGTCGCCGATAGTGATAAGGAACTGTTTGCTTCCCACGCTTGGTATGCGCAGGACGCGTTTGACCGCTTCTTCCAGCCTTATGCCATCGGTCTTCAGTTTAGGAAGTTGTATGGTGCGCCGTTTGAATGAACGCTCCATCTTCGGCGGCTTCCCGAACAGTGTGGATAAAGGCAACTCGATTGCGTTCTGCCCGAGATGGCGGTCAGTGACCACCAAGTCCTCTTCTTTGGTCGTCTCACCTACGACAGCGAACAGGCAGTTTTCCCTTTTGCAGATAGCCACGAATAGTTCCAAATCACCGGGGCCTATACCCAGCACATAACGTTCCTGGGCTTCATTGCACCAGATTTCCCTGGGCGACATGCCCGGCTCCAAATTTGGCACATCACGCAGTTCTATGCGCGCTCCAAGGCCACTGTCATGTACCAGTTCTGGCAAGGCATTGCTGAGACCACCTGCCCCGACGTCGTGGATACTGATAATAGGGTTCTTTTTGCCCATCGCCCAACATTGCTCGATGACTTCTTGGACCCGGCGCTGCATCTCCGCATTCGCCCGCTGGACGCTGGCAAAATCCAGGTCGGCACCTGATTGGCCGGTCTGCATGCTGGAAGCCGCCCCGCCGCCCAATCCGATAAGCATGGCCGGGCCCCCTAGTACTATGAGCGGCGCACCGACCGGTAAAGTTTTTTTCTGGACGTGGATGTCCCTGATATTTCCAAGTCCTCCGGCTATCATGATAGGTTTATGATAACCTCGGACCGAACCGTCCACTTCTTGTTCAAACGTGCGGAAATAACCGCCGAGATTCGGACGGCCGAATTCGTTGTTGAAGGCCGCCGCGCCGAGCGGAGCCTCAATCATGATATCCAGCGGCGAGGCGATACGTTCAGGCCGCCCGTACGGGGTTTCCCACGGCTGCGTAAAACCGGGCAGCTGCAAGTTGGAGACGCTATAGCCGGCCAATCCCATCTTGGGCTTGCCGCCGCGGCCGGTCGCACCCTCATCCCGTATCTCGCCCCCAGACCCGGTCGCGGCACCTGGGAACGGAGCGATGGCTGTAGGATGGTTATGGGTCTCTACTTTTATGACGCTATGGATAGGCTCCTGGCTATAGCCGTAGTTGCCGTCAGTAGTGTCGGCAAAGAATCTGCCGGCAAGCGGACCTTTCAGGACCGCGGCATTATCGGTATAAGCGGACAGTACGTCCTCGCCGCCCTTTTCATATGTATTCCGTATCATCTTGAACAATGATTTGGGTTGCTTACGGCCGTCGATGGTCCAGCCGGCGTTGAAAATCTTATGTCGGCAATGTTCACTGTTGACGACGCCGAACATCATCAGTTCCGCGTCCGTCGGGTTGCGCCCCATGGCTTTGTATTCACGATAAAGGTAGTCTATCTCGTCCTTGGACAAGGCCAAGCCGAACCGTTTGTCCGCAAGCTCCAAAGCCTGTTGTCCGTCCTTCAGGATATCAACTACCACCAGGGGACGGGGTTCATGGGTCTCAAATAACACATCAGCCGCCTCTAAACTATCAAGGACTGCTTCGGTCATACGGTCATGCAATAGTGCTGCGATTGGTGGCCTATCCAATCCATAGTCAGAAGAGATGTAATAAGCCTTGCCGCGCTCCAACCGCTTAAGGTCTGTAAGCCCGCAGTTGAGAGCGATATCAGTAGCTTTGGACGACCAGGGTGAGATGGTCCCCGGGCGCGGTACGGTCAGGAACAGGTCCCCCTTTCTACTTGCAGTAAAGGGCGTGTCATATGCCAACAGTTGCCGCAGCTGTTTATCCGCTTCCGGGCTGAGCACTCCGTTAATGTCTGCGAAGTGGATGTATTCGGCCCGCACATCTTGGATACCAGGGTCAACCTCCTGCAGTTGTTTTAAGAGCCTGCGCCGCCTGAAATCAGACAGCGCGTCGACGCCTTTGTATAGGTGCATCAGCCGGCCCTTTCAGCGGCAGCGCCTATGTCGGTGCGGTAATGCATGCCTTCGAAGTGGATAAGTTTGACGGCTGCGTAAGCTTTTGTCCGTGCGTCTTCCAGCGAGCTCCCCAGAGCTGTCACATATAATACGCGGCCGCCGTTGGTGAGCAGTTTGCCATCACGGCGGATGGTGCCGGCTTGCAATACGACCACACCATCAATCTTTTCGGCCTCTTTGATACCGCTGATAGGAAGACCCTTTTCATAGCTGCCCGGGTAGCCTCCGGAGGCAACGGCTACCGAGATAGCCGCTCCCGGCTTCCAAGTCACACCGGCAGGATTAAGCTTACCTTGTATGCATGACAGTAATAATTCGTACAGGTCGCTGTCTAACAGCCGCAGATACGTTTCCGCTTCCGGGTCTCCAAAACGGGCGTTGAACTCCAATACTTTCACGTCCGGGCCGTCTATCATCAGACCTGGGTACAGACAACCGGTAAAAGGCGCCTCGTGTGCACGTAAACCCTCAAGCGTCGGTCTTACGACATGCTCCTGCACGAACTCCATATGCTGCTCGGTTATCCACGGCAGCGGCGCTGCCACGCCCATGCCGCCGGTGTTTGGCCCTTTACCGCCGTCAAATACCTGCTTGTGGTCCTGCGAGGCTGGGAAAAGCACGGCGTTCTTACCGTCGCACAGGGCGTGGATAGACACTTCCTGGCCTTTTAAAAACTCCTCTATGACAATCTCGTTGCCGGCTTCCTTGAAGATTTTTTTGACCATCATGTCGTCAATGGCTTGATGGGCCTGGTCCTTGCTCTCGGCGATGACAACGCCCTTGCCTTCGGCCAGGCCGCTGGCTTTGATGACCAATGGGAATGTCCGGGTGTCCGCGTACTCCAAGGCGGCCTGGACGTCGGTGAATGTCTGGAACTCGGCCGTCGGTACATGTTGCTCATGCATCAGCTGCTTTGAAAAAGCTTTTGACGATTCAATCCGGGTAGCGGCTTTGGTGGGGCCGAAAATAGCCAGGCCGGCTGCCTGGAACGCATCGACAACGCCGGCGTCGCTGGCTGCCTCTTGGCCGATGGCGGTCAGGTCTATACCTGTCTTTTGGGCAAAGGCCAGCAGGCCATCGACATCCGTGAAAGCTATGGGCACGTTTTGGCCTATCTGCTCCGTGCCGCCATTGCCCGGCGCTATGTATACCTCACTGACCTTGGGTGATTGTTTGATTTTCCAAGCCAACGCGTGTTCGCGTCCACCTCCGCCGATAATTAAGACCTTTGCTCCCATCTACAACTCTCCTTTCAGGTATTTTTGACGCCGTTTGATGAATTCGTCGATATCTCGCGGCAGAAATTTTTTCTCAGTGGCCTGGACACGGGCGAAGAGACTATCAGGTGTATCGTCAGTCTTGACGGCGACCTTGTGCTCCGTGATGACAGTGCCGACATCATAATCCTCAGCTACGACGATAAGCGACTGACCGCTGAATGGTAAGCGGTTCTGGAGGACGAATTCCTGCACGTGCCGTCCCCACAGACCCATGGAATCAGGCAGCAAGCCGGGGTGCGTATTGAGCATCATAGCTTGGTACGGGCTGTCATATTCCGCACGCCCGCCGAAACGGTGTACCAAGCGGGGGCCGGCCTTTTTCAGGTAACCCATTAGGCAGATTGCGTCAAAGTTCCCAGCCTCTAAGATGTCCAAGATAGCGGCTTCTTCAGCCTCGGTCTGGTCGCCGGGGCGCACTTTTTCGCCCGGGGCGGCCGGATGCTTCTGTTGGTTGATAAGCACGCACCTGATATTCAGACCCAGCTCCCGGTTGAGCCCCTCCATCCGCGCGAATATACCGGCATCCTTCTTGTTGCAGATGACCAGCGCAAGTCCGGCGTCAATCTTGCCGGCCGCACCGGCCCTTACGAAACTTTCCGCAGTCGTACCTTCCCCGGAGGCGAGAATGGCGACCTGCGGCTTTTTCATGCGGCGCTTTAGGCCAAGGCCTTGATTGGTTTAGCGGACGCGGGCCGTTTCTGCTTGGTGGAGTGCGGGTTGGCGGGAATCCGCTTGATGGTCTTAGCCTGCCTGCCGATAGGAATCGGATACACACCATCGAAGCACGACAGCGAGAACACGCTTTCCGGCAGGTTGGTCGCCCGCACCATCCCATCGTGGGACAGGAAATACAATGAGTCGGCGCCCAGGTAGTCGCGTATCTCGTTGACGCCCAGCCGCGAAGCTATCAGATCCGCCTGGTCGGGCGTATTGATACCGTAGAAATCCGGATATTTCACCGGTGGGCAGCTGATAAGCACGTGTATCTCTTTAGCGCCGACGTCGCGTATCATCTGTATGACCTGGCGCATGGTAGTACCGCGGACTATGGAATCATCAACCAATACGACACGCTTGCCTGCTATGCTTTCGGTGACCGGGTTCAATTTCATGCGGACATCTCTACGGCGCATCTCGGCGGTCGGCTGTATGAAGGTGCGGTGGATATAACGGTTCTTGATAAGGCCCATATCAAAGGGGATGCCGCTGGCTTTGGCGTAGCCGACGGCGGCCGGTATGGCCGAATCGGGCACCGGGATGATGACATCGGCTTCCACCGGGAATTCTTTGGCCATCTCAACCCCGAACCGCTCGCGGACGCTATTGACGCGCTCCCCCATCAAGACACTGTCCGGACGGGCGAAATAGACGAATTCAAAGATATCAAGCTTCTGGGTTCCTTTGACGATCTGGCGCGAGGTGATACCGCGCTCATCTATGATGACCATCTCGCCTGGTTTCACGTCGCGGACGAACTTGGCACCGATGGTATAAAAAGCACAGGTCTCAGAAGCTATCACATAACTGTCACCCAGCTTGCCGATGGACAGCGGCCGGATGCCGCAACGGTCGCGGAACGCTATCAACTTGCTGTCATCCATGGCGACGGCAGAGAACACGCCTTCAAACAACGGATAAGCACTGACGATGGCTTCTTCCAGACCCTGCCCTTTACCGACGTAGTAGTCAATAGCTTCAGACATCATATGCGAGTCGTTCAAATGGGCCGTGTCCACGTCGTTTTTCTGTAAGAATGCGGCCAGTTTGCCATAATCTGGCAGGTTGCCGTTATGGGCGAACGCGAATGATTTGGCGGTATTCATGATGGGTTGGTTATAAAGTTCGCGTGCATCACCCGAGGTCGCATAACGGTTGTGCCCTATCGAGATGCGGCCCGGCAGCTTGACGAGGTCCTCGGTGCTATAGACATGGGCGACCAGCCCGTTGGCCGCATGACGGTGCAACCGGCCCTTCTCGGCCGTGGCGATACCCGAGCTTTCCTGACCGCGGTGCTGCAAGGCCCACAAACCGTAATAGGTTACGCGGGCCGCGTCATCATTAGGTCCGTAGACGCCAAACACGGCACATTTTTCATTTAACTCGCGCTCGGACGCACTGTAATTCTTGGGAATAGGCAATAATACTTTTTTGCGTCCTGCCATTTACTTCATGATACCATTTACGCCTCTAAGTACAAGGGGTTTATGCGAAATATCACAGACATAAAAGCATAAAAATTGTTTGACAAAGAGAGCCCACTATGCTATAATTCATATATTAAATGTATGGGAGTGAGCAATCGGTATGCCAACGCCAGAACAAGAGATAGAATACTTTCGAGTAGTATGCGGAGTTGATGAACAATCTCCTGTGGTTACTGCCGCAAGACTTGCTACCCAAGATTTTTTACGGGAGGTGGATGACACTCCGGAAAATCGAGCACTGGAAGTAAACGCCGCACTAGATAAAGGTTACTCCGTTGAGGCGGTGGTGAAGTTTGTATCAGTTGATGGAGAAGAGCCGTTCCAAGCCATCGAACTATATAGATTGGGTGAAGGTACCGTGGGGTTGAAGGACAATGACAGTAGGATGCGACAGCGAGGAATACGGCGCGTACTGCTTATACAAGGCCGGCAACAAGTGGAGAAGGGCGATAGGATAACGGTAGAGGCCGATACATTGGTCATGGGCGTGGATGGTGAGAGCGTCATGGCTGGGGAGTTATTGCAGCCAGAAGATGTCATTACCATCTCTAGAGAAGGCGCTGTTACACTGGTTGAACCTGGAGATGGGGTGCCCCTGCTGCCTAAACAAAAACCAACGCAGTCCAGTTAGATGTCATAGGGTTTTTGCAGCTTCAACCGTCTGCTTCAACAACAAGGCGGTCGTGACCGGGCCGACGCCGCCAGGCACCGGCGAAAGCGCGCCGGCAACCTCATGGACTGATTGGCTGTCAACGTCTCCGACCAAGCTGCCATCATCATGTACGTTGGTACCTACGTCAATCACGATGCCATCCGGCTTTATGTAATCCGCTGTGATAAATTGTGCTTTGCCGATGGCTACTACCAATATGTCCGCTTTTCGAGTAACCTGGGCCAGTTCGCGGGTCTTGGAATGGCAGACAGTGACCGTGGCGTCGGCTGCCAATAACAGATGGGCCAGAGGCTTCCCCACTACCAGGCTGCGTCCCACTATAACCGCATGCGTCCCACTGACCGGTATATCGTGATAATCCAAGATGGCCATGACGGCAAGCGCCGTGGTTGGCGCAAACGCTTCCATACCGCAGAGCAACCGCCCGGCGCTGAGCGGATTAGCACCATCCACATCCTTTTCCGGCGGTATCAACGAACGTAACCGCTCCACGTCCACGCCGGTCGGCAGCGGCGTCTGCAGGATGATGCCATGGACAGACTTGTCACCGGCCAGTTTCGTAAGAGTGGCGGCGAGCTCATCTTCCATGGCTGTGGTGCTGAGGCGGACGACATCGGCTTTGATTCCGGCCGCAAGTGCGGCCTTGGTGATGTGGCGCACATAGAAGTCCGTCGTCTCATCAGCGGTTGCAACCACGACCGAAAGGCTTGGGTCAGTACCTGAGGCCTGTAGCTGCTTGACACTATCAGCTACTTCATCCTTTATCTCCCGGGCCAGTTCCTTGCCGCTTAAAACCTCAGTCATACGTTACCTATCTGCTTGCGTACGGTTTTGATGACTTCTTGAGCTTTAAGGATAATTTCGTTCGCGTGTTGGGCGGCAGACTGGAGGCTATGTTTGGCAGCGGCATCCACTAGTTCGCGTTCATTTATCTCGATATTAACTATGGCGGCCTCAAGGGCGCTGCGGGCTAACGCTGCTCCGACCGCGACGTCTGATATAACGTTCGGGTTGCCGGCATGCGCCAGTTTGGCGGCTATCTCAACCAACAACTCGGCCACCTTGGCCGTCTGCACCGGCGGTTCTGCGGCCGCTGCCAACGCCTTCTGGATGGCGGCACTGCGTGCGGCCGTTTCAACGTCACTTGTCTTAGGTAATTGATAGGCAGCTCCGACTTTGGCAAACGCCTCGGTGTCGGCTTGCACCAATGCCAGTGCTTCGGTGCGTAGCAAGGCCAATTGCTCGTTCAGCTCCTGCATCTGCACCTCGCGGTCCTGCCATTTCGGTCCGGTCGTATAGACGGCTACCATACCAAGCTGTGCGGCCGCGACTGCCGCAGCCAGCGCCGCTACCGCTCCGCCGCCCGGTGCGGGCGTTTTTGCGGCTAAGTTGTCCAGCCAGTCGGTTACTTTTATATTATCCATATACTTGCGGTCCTAGTCGTTTAAATATTTCTGCCAGCCCTTTTGTTGCAGGTCCTTGTCAGCCGCCAATACATCGTCATGCTGTTTCCTGCGGAAGACCGCGTATTTTTGGGCAAGTTCCTTGTCTGATAAGCCTAGGATTTCTATGGCCAGCAACGCGCCGTTCCTGGCTCCGTTCTCCGGCATGGTCGCGAGCGCGATACCAGGCGGCATCTTGATGTTCGACCAGAATGCTTCATGGCCGTGATGTTCGCGTTTTATGGGTATGGCAATAACTGGCAGCGGTGTTTCAGAGGCTGTCATACCCGGCAGATGAGCCGACCCGCCGGCACCTGCGATGATGACCTTTAACCCCCGTGCGAAAGCCTCTTGGGCATAGGCGGTCATGGCATCCGGTGTACGGTGGGCCGACACCACCCGTACCTCATGCGGCACGCCGAACTCCTCCAGCACTTTAGCGGCCTCGGACATAATGTCCAGGTCCGAATCCGACCCCATGATAATTCCAACTAGCGGATTGCCCATCTACCATTCCTCCAATGCTTTTATTATGTCACGTAACTTATGGATAAGCACATCCGGTTTAGCCTCTTTGAGCCGCCTGGTTGAATTGTATCCGCCAGTCAAGGCGATGGTCTTGATACCCAGGTTCTTACCAATCCGGATTTCTTCAATGGTATCCCCCACGATCGCTGTTTCATGAGCGGAAATCCCATGGCTTTTCATATATTCTTCCAAGCGATGTTGTTTGCCGCTAAAGTGGGATTTGCCAAAGCCGTCATTTGCCAGGACCGCCTCGAAATGATGGCTGAGATTCAATCGCTCAAGCTGTAAGTAGATTCCCTCCATCGTATGGTTGCTCAGCAGGATGTTTATTATCCCCCGGTGTCTTAACGCGTCTAGCAGTTCTTTGGCTCCGCGGCGTGTGCGCGCGTGGGCTACTCGCGCCTCATAAAATGGGTGGAATGCTGCAGCAACCTGGCTGGATTTTGCTTTGAACTCCTCGGGCTTTATGCCAAGCTTCTCAAAGAAGTGAACCAAGGGCACGTCATAATTATCCCTATAGTATTTTAAGGTGATGGGTGGTTTGCCAAGGACGCCCAGCTCGATATTCACACCTTCTACGATTCCACGGGCATCAGCCAGGAGCGTGCCATTCCAATCAAAGACGACCAGTTTTATCATACGGATATTGCCTTTCGGGCCTGGCGGGCCCGTTTTTGCGCTTCGGCAATGGTTTTACCAGTGGAAGTTATGTGCCCCATCTTGCGGTCAATCTTAGTTGGTGATTTGCCATATATGTGTACAAAAGTATTGGGGATTTTCTCGGCAGCTTCCAGTCCTGCCACTACCGTATCGCCGTCTCGTTCGCCCAGGATATTTATCATCACCGCTGCCGGGACTTTCATGTCCGTACTGCCAAGGGGCATACCGGTGATGGCGCGGATATGCTGCTCAAACTGCGAGGTCTTGCAGGCTTCTATGGTGAAATGTCCGGAATTGTGTACCCGAGGGGCGATTTCATTAACCAGTACTTCTCCATCTTCTGTTAAAAACATCTCTATAGCAAAAATACCGGCGCCCTTTAAGTCTTTGGCGACCCGCCCAGCCAGTTCGGTGGCCTTTTGTGCCTCATCTTCGCTAATGTCTGCTGGCGCATGCACTTCCACGCAAATATTGCGCTCGTGGATCGTTTCTACTACGGGATATGCTTTAACATCGCCCTTGTTGCTGCGGGCTACAATGACTGCCAGCTCCTTTTTAAATGGCTCGTAAGCTTCGGCGTAGAGTTCTTTATCTGCAAACTGTTCTAATGCGGCCGCCAGATCCTTTTCGCTTGTAATGAGTGCATTGCCGCGGCCATCGTATGCGCCATGCTTTGTCTTGAGCAGAAACTTGCCACCGAACTGCTTAAAGGCTTTCTTAGCGCTCGCCAGATCCTTTACTTCTATGAACGGCGCGACTGGGATACCGGCTTTCTTAAGGAAGATCTTCTGCCGGTATTTGTCTTGGATAAGGCGTATAGTATCCGGGCTGGGATGAACAGGCGTGCCGCTTTTGGCGATAAGTCCCAGGATATCGGCATCCAGATGCTCTATCTCTACCGTCAGTACGTCACTGATTTTGCCCAGCTGGCGCAGCGCGGTCTCATCATACAGGTCGCCGACGATTTCCTCCGCTCCCACCTGTGCGGCCGGCGAGCTGTGCGAAGGATTGACTACCGCTACCTGGAAGCCCAGCGACACCGCGGCTTGGGTCAGCATCCTGCCTAATTGACCGCCTCCTACAATTCCTATGGTCTTTACACTGCTCATTACCGTATATCTTATCTTAAAGAGATGATAAAATGTAGTGAATGCAGGCCATAGAGACGACCGACTTCCACTTTCCGGGACAGACTGCGGTTTATCATGGCAAGGTGCGGGATGTCTATGACCTGGGCGACAGACTGCTCATGATTACGACCGATAGGTATTCGGCTTTTGACCGCAATTTGGCCGTTGTACCCGATAAGGGCGAACTGCTGAGCGCTATCAGCCGTTTCTGGTTTGAGAACACGAGCTTTATTATCAGGAACCACATCATAAGCTACCCGGACCCCAATGCCCTGTTGGCTCAAAAATACAAGGTCGTGCCAATTGAGATGATAGTGCGCGGTTATATCACCGGCGTCACCAATACATCGCTGTGGCACAACTACTCACAGGGCCAACGCGATTTCGGCGATTTTACGTTGCCTGATGGTCTCTCCAAGAATCAGAAACTGCCTGAGCCGGTGCTTACGCCGACCACCAAGTTTGAGGAACATGACCGCAACCTGACACCGGCGGAAGCCGCGGCCGAGGGCTTGGTAGATGAAAAAATCTGGGAAAAGCTCCAAGCCATCGCACTGGAACTGTTTGCTTTCGGCCAGAAAACAGCAGCGGAAAAAGGGCTTATCCTGGTGGATACGAAGTATGAGTTCGGCCTTGATGAGCAGGATGATATCGTACTCATCGACGAAGTTCACACACCGGACTCGTCGCGCTACTGGCGTGCCGATACGTATGAACAGCGGCTGAAAGACGGCAAGGAACCCGATAATTATGATAAAGAGTTCTTGCGCCTGTGGTTCAAGGAACGATTCGACCCATATAAGGACGCTGCCACACCGACCGTCCCGGATAGTGTCTTGATAGAGCTGCGTGAGCGCTATATTTACGTCTATGAACAGCTCAGCGGCCAGACCTTCATGCCTTCTTCTGACAAAGATATGGATGTACTCAAACGGATAGAGACTAACGTAATGGCCGCTTTACAAGGAGTAAAACAGTGAAACCGATTGATTTGCCAACTCCTCCGGAAGAACAAAACTTGTATGCGATAGACCCGTTGGACAGCAGGTATTATGACAAAGAAATAGCACGCTATTTGTCAGAAAGCAGCCGTATTGCCTACCAGGCATATATGGAAGCGGCCCTGGCACAGGCGCTAGCGGAAGCCGGTATCTGCTCACTGGAGGTTGCCAGCGCCATTGAACGGTCGGCGCGGGCAGTGAAGGCCGCAGATGTCTATAAAGAGGAAACCACCACCAGGCACGACATCAAGGCGCTAGTCAATTGCATCAAGGCCGGCGTGGATGACAACGCTAAACCGTACGTACACTTCGGTGCTACCTCCAACGATATCATCAGCAGTGCGCTGGCTCTGCAGCTACGGGATACGGCCGAGCATGTGGTTATCCCTCGTCTGAAGCAACTGGTCAAAACACTCATAAGTTTGGCGGAAGAACATGCCAACGCGGCACAGATAGGCCGCACGCATGGCCAGCACGCCGTGCCTATTACCTTTGGCTTTGCTATCGCGGAGTACGTCAGCCGGCTTGGCAGTGCCACCGCCGCACTGGAAGCTTTGTGTAAGGAGCTGGTAGGAAAGTTTTCCGGGGCGGTCGGTGCTTACAATGCTCTCAGCATCTTCGTGGACAATCCCCTGGAATTTGAAAGCAAGGTACTGGATAAGGTAGGACTTAAGCCGGCCGAATACTCCACCCAGATAGTCCCGCCAGACGCTACCATCCGGCTGATGGACGAGCTGGCGATTACTGCCGGTATCATGGCTAACCTGGCCCATGACATGCGCCATCTGCAGCGCAGTGAGATTGCCGAAGTACGTGAGAAGTTTGAGGCTGGCCAGACGGGCTCATCTACCATGGCGCATAAGCGCTACCCTTGGAACTTTGAGAACGTCATCAGCATGAGCAAGCAGGTCCTGGCCCAAGCCATGAATGCTAACCTGAACGTATCCAGCGAACACCAGCGCGATTTGACTGATTCAGCATCCTCGCGTTTCTATGCCGTTTCCCTGGCGTGCGTGGCTTCCATGGCTAAACGGTTGGACGGTATCATGGTCAAGTTGGAGGTTGACACTGAGGCCATGCAGCGCAACCTGAAGCTCAGCGGCGGAGCTATCGCGGCAGAACCTTTGTACCTATTGTTTGAGAAGTATGGCCACACCGAGGCGCATGAGAAATCCAAAGCCCTTGCCCACCAGGCACTGGCAGCCAATAAACCCCTTGTTGATATTATTAGCGCCGACACTGAAGCAGCCGGCTACTGGCAGAAATTTAAAGATAGTGAGAAAAAAATCATCCAGGAACCAGAAAAATACTATACTGGTCTAGCCGCCGAAAAAGCTAAATCCATAAGCGCCCAGTGGGAAGAGACGCTTAAGACTTAAACGTTAGCCAAGGGTCTTTGGCCTTGCCAATCCCCTGATTGGCTATGACGATTTCCGGCTCCTTGGTAATCTGACCGATTACTTTAGCTTCAATACCATGCTTCTTGGCTACGGCCACTGCCATATCAGCATCAGGGGTAATCAGCACCATTCCCTGGCCCATATTCCACGTCCGGTAGGCTTCGCTGTCAGAGACCGTACCGATACGCTGCGCGTGTAACATTAGCGGTGCCGGCTGGAAGGTGTCCGTAATCTTGGCGCCTAGTCCTGTTGGCTTGAGTACGCGGCCAAGCTTGCCCGGCAGACCGCTGCCGGTGATATGGGCCACGCCGTGCAGGTTGACCTTGGGCAGGATGGCCGGGTTCCAGCCGCCGAACATCTCCGATACGGCTTTACAATAAATGACCGACGGCCTCAGCGCCAGAGACAACAGATTCGCGCCATCCAGGTCCTGCTTGGTCCAATCATCGCCGAATTTATCCTTCAGTATCTTTCTGAGCAATGAGAAACCGTTGGAGCGGAAACCCGGTTCGCGGAGGCCAACCACATGGTCGCCAAGCTTAATCTTATGACCAGTTATCATCTTGCTCTGATGAGCGAACCACACCAATGCCGAACCCCAATTAAACCCAAAGCCCTTACCTCCTCCGACCAGGTCTCCAAGCTGCGCGATTTCGCCATTGATGACCGCGACATTAGCAGCTTTGGCAGCCAGCATATAACCTTTGGCTAGTTCCTGGACGATGTCGAGCCGCGAATCGTCCGTACCGAGTGAATTGGTATCCAGAATGGACCCCATGACTATTGGTTCGGCGCCCCGTACGACGGCGTCATCGCAGACCATTGCCATCAAATCGTAGCCAAGCGTGTCGTATCTGTTGGCGGCGATGGCCAGTTCCGCTTTGGTCCCCACGCCGTCAAAGCCGATATTCATCACCGTGCCGGCAGGCAGCTGGCCGACATTGATGGCACGGATGCCGGAATAATCATCAAACGGCACGATTACCTCACCCAGGCGGTCTTTGCGCGTTGCCCAGGTCTGCTTAGCCGCCTCGTACATTATCTTGGCAGCCTGCTCTTCTATATCTATATCGACGCCGGAACCGGCGTATGTCATCCCCGCTTTTGCCATCACATAATTATACATGATGGCAGTTCGTTCAGGCGCGTGGTGTAGCGGGGGCTGCGCAGGTTATAACGCGGCCGCCAGTGGTTCCCCAGGTCCTGGGAGGCGTAACGCAGCGTTTCTTTGCCGAATCTTTCGTTGATGGTATCCAAGGTCCGCATGCGGCTTCTGGCTTTTGCTTCAACGGCTACGTCTCCGGGCTCGAACAGGTCAGTCTGTAAGATTTTAGCCGGCAGGAAATCCCACAGGAATACCCCCGCCCGGTAATATTGCCGGGTATGGTCGTACATATGGTTGAGTTCAGCCGTGAGCGAACTGATGAGTTGGCCGGTATCGTTGGTCGGTATCCGGTATACCAGCTCGCGGGTCCAACGTCTGTAGCCCGGCTTATGTTTGTTGGTAGCCAGGAATAAGGCTGCCCGCCGGGTGACCTGCCCGCTGACCCGTAACCGGAACGCCGCCTGGGTAGCGAACGTCGTTATGGCCGCTTCTACGGAACCCGGGTCGTTGGTATCCTCGCCGAAGGTCCGGGTCCGGGCGATGCTTTTACGGCGTTTGCCTTCCTGCTCTAATGGATAGCACGATATGCCATTGAGCTCCGCCACCAGCTGCCGCCCGTGTATGCCCATCAACTGTTGGGCGAAACGCGGCGACAAACCGGCAAATTCATAAGCGTTCATGATGCCTTCCGCGCGGATTTTTGGCGCCAATCGCCAACCGATACCCCACACATCCTTGATGTCCAAGGCTTGAAGCTGATGCTGCCATTCCCTACCGGAGGCCTGGGTCAAAGACAATACGCCGCTCAGCTCGACGTCCTTCTTAGCCCTTTCGGAAGCCAGCTTAGCCAGTGTCTTGGTGGGAGCAATGCCGATAGATACAGGCACACCCACCCAGGCGAATATGGCGTCGCGTACCATCGCTCCCCAGGCGCTATAGTCCGGGATGTTCAGTTCGGACAAATCCAGGAAAGACTCATCCACTGAATAAATCTCTATGCGCGGCGTGATACTGGTAAGGACGTCCGTGATGCGCCGGCTGACGTCACCGTACAGTTCAAAATTGGCGCTGAACTGCACGACATAGTGCTGCTTAAAAATGTCACGGTATTTAAACGCCGGAGCGGCCATCGGTATGCCCAACTCCCTGACTTCTTGGCTGCGGGCCACCACACAACCGTCGTTGCTGCTGAGCACGACGGCCGGTTTGCTGGCAAGGTCCGGCCGGAATATCCGTTCGCAGCTGACGAAGAAGTTATTACAATCTATGAGCGCGAATAGGGGCTGCCTCATGCCTTGCCTCTGTATTGGTGGACTACAGCCGTCACCGTTCCCCACATCTCGGCGTTTTCCGGCAGCTTGTGGCGCGGAGAGATAACGAACACATCCTCATGCACCCACACCACCGGGTCATTCGGTTTAGGGCCAAGGGAACGGTCAATGATGGCCAGGTCGCCGGCAAAGATACCCTGCCGCGCCCATTCGTTCCCGCCGATACGCATGAAATAGGTACTGGCCGTATGATTTACAAGCAAGGCGTTCAGATCGATTGACTGCAAGCTTGTGTCGGCCGCCGGGTTAGGAAACCCATCATGAACCGATACCCCGTCCGGGTTGGAGTAGTAGCTCATGAGACAAACCTACGGTTTTTCTCATCGCGCCGGGCTTGGAATGAATCCAAGTCTCGGGC
>DATIHP010000068.1:0-3888 GCA_035480495.1 Saccharimonadales bacterium (SeqCode) | reverse complement strand
GAGTGTCTGTTGCATAAACGTATCTATTTATTATACCTTATTTACTTCGTTTTGGGCTGGACGCCGAAATTGTTGATAAGCATGTCTGCTAGCTTAAAATAAATCGGTGCGGTCGCTTTGGCGCCGGCATAGCCGTATATATTAGTAGCTTGGCTGACGCGGACGACGATGACGTACTGCGGCATATCGCCACCGATATAACCCAGGAATGTCCCTTCAAAGCGGTTATCCAAGTAACCGCCGCCCGGTTTCGGTATCTGGGCGGTGCCGGTCTTGCCGCCATATGCATATTCCGGACGCAGGGAGCTCACCCCATACACCAGTTTGTTCTTCTGTAGCGTATACTCCATAAATCCGCGCATATCGCTGCTCACGCCCGCCGAAACGACATTCTGTCTGATAACTTTTGGAGGTTGTTTGTCTTGGCTGCCATCCTGCCGTACGAAAGCATCTACCAGATGCGGCTGGTAGTAGGTGCCGCCGTTCACGACCGAGGCGATGGCTGCCCCCATCTGCAGGATGGTCTCCGTCTGTCCTT
Organism: Saccharimonadales bacterium (SeqCode); assembly: GCA_035480495.1. GTDB lineage: Bacteria > Patescibacteriota > Saccharimonadia > Saccharimonadales > DATIHP01 > DATIHP01. Next base: position 3,350 of record DATIHP010000068.1, on the reverse strand, counting down.
GGCCGAAGGCCGTGTTGGCATATTGCAGGTTCAGCCCATACCCGTTGTTCGGATCCGGCACGATACCTGACCCTTCGTTACTCTGCTCTATACCGGTCGGCTTGCCGAACTGATAATGATTGACCAGGTAGTCATGCCAAGCCACGCGTGCTTTTTGGTTGATTTGGCCGCCGCCCATTTGCATCAATAGCCATGTCGCGCCGGTATTGAGCGAAAGCTGCAGGATGTCGGCGATACTCTTTGTGCCCGCCCCGCCATCCTCTTCAATGTTGCTGATGGTAAAGCCGTCCACCGACCAATGGCTCGGGTCGTAATAGGTAGTGTTTTTATTAACAACCCCTTGGTCAAGCGCCGCTGCTGCCGTGAGGGTCTTCATAATTGACCCGACCTCAAAGGCATCCGTTACCGCAGCGTTCCGAAACACCGATTGGTCGGACACCTTGGAAAACTCCGACGGGTTGAAGGTCGGATAGTTTGCCATTGCCTTCACCGCACCGCTCCGGGCATCCAGTATTAGCGCGCTGCCTAAAGAGCCTTTGGTATCTTCGACCTGTTGTTTCAGGATATCTTCCAGTTGTTGCTGCATCCCCAGGTCTATGGTGAGCAGGGTCTGCTTGCCCGGCACAGGTGTGATGACGGTATTTTCCTTATTAGCCGCGAGCGGTACGCCCTGGGCGTCGGTGATAGCCTTGAGCTGGCCCGGCATACCTTTCAACGGGCCGTTCAGCGCTTGCTCCAGGCCGTACTGGCCGTCGCCGTCATCATTCACGAAACCCAGCAGCTGAGCGGCCAATTGCCCTTGCGGATAGGTCCGGTAATTGGTTTCTTGGGCACCGATACCTTTCAATTTCAACGCCGTAACCGCGTCTTTCTGTTGTCTGCTCAACTTCTTAGCCAAAATCTGGTAGCGGCTGGCGGCTTTCATCTGCCCGACGTATTTGCTGGCATCACCACCGATTACTTTCTGCAAAGCTATAGCTTCCGCGTTAGGGTCTTTGACAAATTTTGGGTCGGCGTATAAGGTGTACAACGTCTGGTTCAAGACTATCGGCGTAATCGTGTCGCCGTTGTGGGCCACGATGGTTCCCCGCTCGGCTTCGACGGTATATTGCTTCAGTTGGCTGCGCAGGGCCGCCTGTTCATAATAATTGTGCCTGATAACTTGTAGATAAAACAGACGGACGATGAAGACGGAGGCTATGACTAACAAACACGCGTACCAGATACGTACGCGTGCTATGGGATTTGCGGTCGGTCGATTAGTCTGCCGGGGAGGCACCTTATATCCTTTCCAGCGTCATTAAACTAGTTCTGGACGGTCGCGGAAGATGATAACGAGACAAGATTCTTCGCCGTTTCACTGTTTTTGACGCGTTCCAGCGATTGCAACCTGGCAGCACTGACTGCCAAATCGTCGTGCTCGCTTTTTAATTGGGTCTGTTGCTGTTTCAAATCGTTTATCTTATAACTGAGCGCGTTCGTCTTGGTAACCTGCGTCAGATATAACAGGCCGAGCAGACAGGCCAGCACAATCAGCATAAGCGTGTTGCTGACCGGGCCGAGCGTCTTTTCATTACCTGAGAAACGTGCCGTATTTTGTTGGTTGGCCGCATAACGCTGTCGGCCCATGGCGAGAGAACTGGAATATGTCATTTGTTTTTGTTTTTCTGTTTATCTTTATGTTTTTGTTACTTGTCCCTCCCGCCTCTTACGAAGCGGGAGGAGTTTGGCACACGGTTCACATCACTTTGACGCGAACCTTGTATGCTCTGGAGAGGTTTTTGACCTGTATGGGCATTAACTTCCCCTTCCTTTTATGTTTATTTTAACTGCGGCCCGCAGTTTGGCACTGCGTGCACGCGGATTGGAAGCAAGTTCCTGGGCGCCAGCGCTGACCTGTTTCTTAGTCAGCAGCCTTAAGCGTGCGTCGTAGCGGTCACCAGTATTCTCAGCAAAGAATTGCTTGACCTGGCGGTCTTCCAGGCTATGGAAACTGATGATCGCTATACGCCCGCCCGGTGCCAGCAGCTCAAGCCACTTCGGCATCGCTGTCGTAAGCAGGCCTAATTCGTCATTCACGGCTATCCTGAGAGCTTGGAAGCTTCTGGTAGCCGGGTGAATACGCTTTGCCGGCCGGGCTGGCCGCTTACCAGCGGCCCGGGCGATGATATCTGCCAGTTCATGGGTTGAAGTAACCGGCCTGTGTTCCACTATGGTATGCGCGATGGCCCGTGCCCGTGGCTCTTCGCCATAGTCACGCAGCAGTTTCACCAGTCCCGCCTCCTCATAGCTATTGACTATGGTCTTGGCGGTAAGTTCTTGGCTGCTGTCCATACGCATATCCAGCGGTCCATCGTTCACGATGCTGAACCCACGGCTTGCATTATCAAGGTGCGGTGACGAAACGCCCAAATCGGCCAAAATAATATCGTATCGGCTGCCCCGTGCAAGCAAGTCGATGCTGGCGCTCAAAAAATCCTGTTGGATTATCTCGCTGCCATCAAATTCCCGCTGGCCCCTGAGATGACCGATAGCGATGTGATCGCGATCTACAAGAGTAGCCCCATTAGGGTTTAAGGTGCGTCCCAGGATTTCCTGGGCGTGCCCGCCGTAACCGGCCGTCAGGTCGAGGTATCTCTCCTCTGCTTTCGGCTCCAGATACTGCAGAACTTCGCCTAGAAGCACTGGGATATGTATTTGTTGATTCTTCATCTTAGAAGAACTTTGTTTTTATTTTGGTTTTTGATTTTGGTGTTTGTTTCTTGTTGTTACAAGGTCACCTATCCAGCAGCCAACTTTTTGTTTTTTTGGTGTTTTTGTTTTTGTGTGCCGCACGAGCATATATGTAGGGACCATTTTTGTGGGTTTTTAGAAAACCTACGAAGTCCTTACTGCTTTTGCGGCAATTTTTGAGAGACTTATGTGTGAGGTGGAGTTTTGGGAGGTGTTTTAATGTAATGTGCGAGGGTTTTTAAGCGTGGTTTACCCTGTATCCACGTATTGACTGCCAGATAGCTGATCTTGACGCTTCGCTTATAAGACACCCAATTCTTGGGTTTCTCATCGCGCGGTAACTTCGGCAGAGCCGATGTTTCCGGCTACTCTTCCCAGTCACATGATGACCGTAAGCAGCTCGTATTGTTTGCTATCTAAATGATGTAATTGTTAAAGGACGATCATTACGACTGTTTTGGCAAAATTCGCCAGTATCTACCCACACTAATTGCGGATACGTCGCGATCAATTCCGGCATAATCCAGCAGATGCTGCTCGAGGGTTATGCGACCTTGCTTCACATCGGGACGCATATCTGTTTTGCCCATACGAAACTGGACATTCAGATCTGCGAT
>DATIHP010000067.1:0-9313 GCA_035480495.1 Saccharimonadales bacterium (SeqCode) | reverse complement strand
ACTCAAGGTAATGGTGTCAGATTTTGTCGGGCTGATAGTAAGCTCGCTCCGGGTCGGTGAAATCTGCAGGCCGCTACTTGGATCCTGGCTCTGGGCCATGCCAAGCGTGGGCAGTAGCAGTAGCGTAGCCAACACCGCTAGTGCTGTTAGAAACCTCTTCAACACGCTTATGTCCTTTTTTTCATACACGTAATCTGACGATATTGTAGCACAGACCCCGGTTCTTTTAGAAGGTAGCCAGCCCTGTATATGTCATGGTAGTGGTGTACGTGCCAGGGGCTTGGTCTCCCGGTATGTTGGCAAGGTATGACACGGTAAAGACATTGAAATCAGTCGATTGGTTGGAGCTTGCAATCGTATCGCCGCTATGGAATAAGAAAAGGTTAGCCTGGTTATAAGAATTGGTGGGTGCGCCGCTGCCGTTACCGGCAGTATCTTGGCCGCCAGCCGGGTCAGTATTGGCGCGCAGATTGATGCCGAATTGCCCGGTTCCTGGTATAGAACCGGTGGGTGTACTGAGCGGCGGGATAAAGTTGTTCCCCGCAGTCATGGTGTTGCCCAGGATAGATAATGTGTAGCCGCCGGCATCGTTTGTCGCAACTCCTACCTGTGTAGTCCCGGCTCTGGCTTGGTGGCTGCTGAGCGTGCCCAGATTGATACCGAGGCCATTCGTGGTGGCACAGTTAGGTGCCACCGTCACCCCGACACAAACAGCCAGGTACGGCGGGATAAAAGCGTTGACCGCCAAACCACTCCCAAGGCTGAAGGCCACCGCACCTTGGTCGGTAGCAGAACCGCTACCGTCGCTGGTCGCATAAGTGGCGATCCGTACATAGGTCGTGCGATTGGGCTGGCTGGGGTTCACGACATTGTCGAATGTGTAGCTGGCCGCGCCGGCTATGGTGGCGATGGGAGGCCGGCTGATGACAATGGTACTGGCCGTAGTACTAGGATGGATTGAAAAACCAATTTGGCCTGATTGGGACGACAGCACGGCGCTGGACGCATCCAGCCCGGCTGGCGGGTTACACGGCTCATCAAAAAGCGGACTGTTATCGCAATACATGAAGCTGATAGAACCGACGCTTGAGATGGTGTTAATCGAAAAACGGAATTGATGCGTCGTCGTCGCACTGTTCAGTGCTGTCGATATGGTAACCGAACGGCCGGTCAGGCTGGCGGCTTGGGTGGTTGATGCGTTGAACCACAGACCGACCATGATAAGCAAAATGATGATGGCAGTCGCGCAATGGCGCAAAGTCAGTGAAGGACCGGTATGCGTAGTTTTGGGTGTCGTTGTCATAGCGATAATAAGCTATAGCACATTATGGACGCTCAAATCCGGCAAGTCTAGGCAACGGTTAATAGGTAGCGACTACGATGAAGTCGGCCTGGGCCTGGTAGGAGCCGGTCGGAGTGACGATGTTGGGGGTGGCGGCGAATTTGAGGACGAGCGCTTCATCATCAACGGCGCCAGTCGAGGAAGCGATTTGATCGATGGTGCCGTCCTCGCGCCAAGCAAACCCTTGGGTGGTGCCATAAGTGTTAGCGCCAGTACCGTCGTATTGGGCATTGCGGGTCAAGTTGTAGGTACCGGTGCTGAACGTACAGGTATAAGCGGTGGTGCTGCCACAGTTAACACCTGGGATAGTCATACCGAAGTCCTCAGTTCCGGCCGTGAAAGTGGTCTGGGTGGTACCGGCGCTATTGATACATTGGTCGGTGCTAACATTGCCGGCGTTGCAGCTGGCGCCCACGACACGCAAGGAGCCAGCGTGGTTGGTGCCGGATTGTTGGATGGCGCGGTAGCTGACGGTAGCGCCGGAATTTGCATTGGTCTTAAGCATCGCGACACCATTCACGGCGTTACCGCCGCTACCGGAAGCTACCGGCGAGGTACTTATGGTACTGGAATCCAAGACACCTAAGTTGACGGTGGTGCCGCTGATAGCACTGCAGTCGCTACCAGGAGAAGTGGTAGCATCGTCAACTGACGTACTGCCGATACAGAAGTTCAGGACTTCCTGGATACTGGCAGCGATGGTCAATAACTGGGCCGTCGACCCAGCGACGGTACCGGTATCAACGATGCTACCGGCTGTCCATGTGTTCGTGGTATAGGTAGTCATTTTGACAAAGAACGTACAGTTAGGATTGCTGCTGGCACAACTGGCACCGCTAGGGTTGGTGATAGTACCGAAAACGAGCGTTTTGGCGGTGGTGGTGTCTTCGCTGGTCGTATCCGTGCGTTTGATACACAGGACACTCGCACTAGCCGTACAGTCGTTACCACCGGTACCGTCAACCGTGAAGTTAGTCGCACCCGCGAACCCCGACTTAGAGGTCATGGTCGCGCTGGCGAAGGTAAGACCGGTCGGCGCGGTACATGAGCCTAGCGCCGTGGTACAGGCTTCGTATTTCACGCCTTGTACCTGACCCGCCGTCCCAAGCTTGAACCCGAACGTATAGCTTACGCCTGTCTGGGAAATAACGGCCGTAGAAAGTGTGAGGGAGCGGGACGTTATCTGGGCGGCGCTCGCATTGCTATTGAACAAGGGCAGTAAACCTACAGCAAGCACAGCCGTAGCTACGACAGCTAAAATAGCCCTTTTATACGCATTCAATATTTTTTTATGCACTTCGCATCTTTCTTTGTGTTTGTCTTACTGTTGTATATATATAACAGCTTACGGTTAAGTACACAAGCTTTTCTATTGCTTGCGCCGAAGTTATCCACAAGGTCTAATAGGTTGCGATGACGATGAAGTCGGCCTGGGCCTGGTAGGAGCCGGTCGGAGTGACGATGTTGGGGGTGGCGGCGAATTTGAGGACGAGCGCTTCGTCGTCGACAGAACCTGAAGAAGAGGCTATCTGATCGGTTGCCGGGCCTTCATCCCAGGCAAACCCCTGGGTGGTGCCATAGGTGTTAGCGCCGGTACCATCGTAATTGCCGTCACGCGTCAGGTTGTAGCCACCGGTACTGAACGTACAGGTATAAGCGGTGGTGCTGCCACAGTTGACACCAGCCGTCGTCATCCCGAATTTTTCAACACCGGCCGTGAATGTAGTCTGGGTGGTACCGGCGCTGGTAAAACACTGGTCCGTATTGATATTTCCCGCGTTGCAGCTGGCGCCCACGACACGCAAGGAGCCAGCGTGGTTGGTGCCGGATTGTTGGATGGCGCGGTAGCTGACGGTAGCGCCGGAATTGGCGTTCGTACGGAGCATAGCAATCCCATTTACAGCATTCCCGCCCGTCCCGGCCGCGACCGGGGTGGTGGTGATAGTACTGGAATCCAAGATACCCAAGTTGACGGTGGTGCCACTGATGTTGCTGCAGTCATTACCGGGATTTGCCGTCGCATCATCGACGGAGGTAGTGCCGACGCAGAAGTTGAGAACCTCGGCCACAGTGGCTGAAATAATTAAGGTGGCGACCACCGCTGAGGCAATCGTACCGGTATCTACCGTTCCTCCAACCGTAAAGTTGTTGGTCGAGTAGGTCGTCATGCGCATGAAGAAGGTACTGTTAGCGGTTGATGGGTTGGTAATGCCATTCATGACCACTGTTTTGCCGGTGGTGGTATTTTCAGATGTCGCGTCAGTCCGGTTCAGACAGATGATGGTCGTTGAGGTCCCGTCGCAGTCATTGGTATTAGATGTGCTAACTGCAAAGTTGGTCGCACCGGTCCAGCCGGTCTGCGAACCGAAGGTCCGGCTGGCGACCGTCAGCCCAGGCGGCGCGGTACAGGTGCTCAGAGCTGTCGTACACGCTTGGAATTTCAGACTTTGGACCTGACCCGCCGTTCCCAACTTAAAACCATACGTATATGTGACGGAGCTAGCTGAAGTAATGGCTGAGGAGATAGTGAGTGAACGGACGGTCATTTGGGCCGCGCGGGCCCGCCCCAAGAAAATGGGCATCAGCAAGATGGCCGTGGCAGCCGCCAGTAAAACAAACACCCGGCCGCCGGTCCGTATCAAGGTTAAACTCCGCCGCACGTATCTATCCATCAGTTTCCTATATTTTTGTATAGAGTCACCTGTTTTCCCAACTCTGTTACTCCGCAGGCTGCTATAAACGTATTGTAACCCGGTTGAAGATGGCCTGCAAGCGGCTTATGGCTTGGTAATCACTGAGCTTTGAAAGTATCTACGATAGCCTTGAAAATAGCTGGCCGGGGCGTGAAGCTAAGGTCGTGATAAAGCAAGAAGTATTTTGCAGTGGAGCCGCCTTTACGCACCATGGTTATCTGATAGCTGCCGCCCCGCATACCGGTGCCGATGGTGACACTGGTACCGTCGGTCTGGCAGGTGAAACTGACGCTATCAACTGTTGCCGGAGCCGGATTGCGTGAATGAGCGACATAATCCGGTGGCAGATACGTGCTGCAATGCCGGCTGATATCACCGCTCGCAAGCTGGCCGCCTATCACTTGCGCCGGCAGTACATATGTCAGCATCAGGTTAAGCGGCAATGTGTTTATATACACGGTCAGGTCGCGCTCCACCAGCTTGTTGCGGAAACCGCGATAGACAAAAGTGTTAGGCGTGGATTCGGCGGGTACCGCCTGCCAGCTTTTGTCGGCTTGGAACGTAAAGTATGGGGTATTGAAGGTGGTATACGGCTGATAGTTGGTGGTCTGGGCTTTGCTGCTGGACTGCGATGGCGAGTTTTGCCCCGGGTGGCGCCAAATCGTGTTGGCTGCCAACAGCACGGCAGCGATTAGAGCGAGAAGCAGCAGGATGAGCAGACTGATAATCCGGATACGGCGGCGCAATCTGCGGTAGTGGTCGCTCTGCCAGAAGAAATGAAAAGCCATAGCAGACTACGCTAAAACGTGGCAACCGCCACAAGGTCGTGGTTAAGGGTATAAACACCGTTCGGGGTTACGCTGCTGATATTGAAAAGGTAGGAGATGGTGTAGTCGGTGCGTCCTGAACTCGATAGAGACTTGGCAATAATATCGTTCTTGACATATTTATAGACATTCAAGGTATCGTAACCGGTGGCGGCAATTCCGAAGCCGAACGTCGAATCAGGATACTGCGATGGGTCGGCACCGAAGGTGGTCGGACTGGTGTTAGCTTTCAGGTTGATGCCGAACTGCTCTGTGCCAGGGCTCGAAGCGGTCTGTGAGGCAAGCGCAGTCAGCGTATGGCTGCCATTGCTGGGCGGATTTGCAACGCTTACGATTGTGTAGCCGGAGGCCAGGTAAGACCGTACATAAAAGGTGGCCGTGGTGGTGGTGGCAGAACTGGTACTGAGGGTACCGATATTGATATTGGCGGCGGCCACGTTGAACTCCAGATAAGGGGCGTCAGTCGTATTAAAGCCCGCTTGGATACCGAAGTTAGTACTACCGGCATGGCCTACAGCCGTTTCGCCGGCCGCTTGGTTGGCGCAGTAAGCGGAGCCGCAGGCATTGAGCTCCCCGCCGGTTCCAAAGAATGTCTCATCCACCCGGTAGCTGGGCGACGTTAGTTGAGCTGCCACTGGCACCGGTAAGCCGATGATGACAAGGACTAAAGCGAGTAGTACTTTTTTTATCTTGGTGCGTCCCATGATTCATGTCCTATTTTGCAGCAGACTTACTAAATTCGCAACCGACGCTTATGGTTTTACGAGGGGCCGTAGTATCATGTTGTTAATGCGGAGCATGCTTAATAAATATGGATGACAACACCGACAGTAACGCGGAATTAGCCACCTTGGAGGAACCGAGTACTACCATGGAAGCTGCCCCGGCGCCTGGTCCTCAGCCCGTGCCCACCCAGGATAACTCGCAAAACGCCCCACCTACGCCGCCTTTGCCGCTGCGACGTTCTTTAGTCAGGCGGTTGCGGTCACTGCTGGCACGTATCAACATTTACTTGCTCATATTCATTCTTATCGTACTCTTGGCTCTTGCCATCGTTTTTATTGCCGTCAGACAAAGCCGCAAGCAGAACGAATCGCCTAGCGTGACCACTCAATCGCTGAGCCAGGACGCTCTTAATCAACTGAAGACGAGTGATGTGACCATCGGCGACCCCAAACAGATTCTGAACGTCGGTTCAAATGCCATCTTTGCAGGCACGGTGTTGGTGCGCAGCAACCTGGAGGTAGCCGGCCAAATCAAGGTAGGAGGCTCGCTCTCTTTGCCAGGCATCACGGTAGCGGGCATCAGCACGCTTGATCAGCTGCAAGCCAACAGCATATCCATAACTGGTAGTGCCACCATCCAGAAAGGGCTTAATGTTACTGGTAACGGCACGTTCGGTGGAACGCTTTCAGCCTCATCCCTCAACATCAACACGCTTCAGCTAAGCGGGGATTTGCAACTGAACCGGCATATTGATGCTGGCGGGAGCGGACCCGGCAAAAGTGATGGCAGTGCTCTGGGCGGTGGCGGTACCAGTTCTGTCAGTGGCAGCGACACAGCCGGTACGGTAAACATTAACACCGGCGGCAGTACTAGTGCCGGTTGTTTCGTGACCGTAACATTCGCCCAAAAGTTTAATGATACCCCGCATGTCGTGATTACGCCCATCGGCTCCACTGCCGCCAATTTGCAGTACTATGTCAACCGTAGCGGTGCCAGTTTCAGCATCTGCAGCGCGAACGCGGCACCGGCCACTTCCAGTTTCTCCTTCGATTACATCGTGATTGACTAAGGATTTTCGTACTAGACATCTAAGAATGTGATGACGCGGTCGGCTTTGACATGCATGATTCCCCGCGAAATCCGAATCTTATGCTGGCCCGTGTCAGTACGGATTACGATGTCACAGGCATTCAGCAGTGTCATGAAGTTATGGTGGCGCGGCAAAATATCAAAAGGCCCGGTCAAATTGACCGCCGAAATACTGGTAGCGATGTCATCAAAGTAAACCCGGAAAGGCGAGTACACTTTGACGTGCATGTGTTTTCCGTCCACAGGGGTTTCGGGTACTGTCGGATTGCTAACTTCGTCTACCATGGTTTAGGCGATAATCTCCTCGATAGATTGCAAGGTCTGTTCACGGGTAAAGAAGTCGCCGGGGATGCCGTTATGCTTGGTCATGACATTCATGTTGTGTGTAAAGTTGGCTATCAGTTTCTTGGCCTTCGCGTAATCGGCCCGGTCCGCTACCGACAGTTCACTCTCGCCGATAATGGCAATGATGCCCTTGAGTGATTCGTGTTTCTGCAACAAGGCTTGTACCTGGACGCTCATGAGGTAATGGCGGTCGCCAACGACTTCGGGTGTCAACAGCGATGAGGTCGTTTGTGTCAGGTCAACCGCGGGGCGGATGCCCTGCTCGGCTACCTTGCGCGACAGCACGATGACGGAATCCATCTCATGCTGAATGAACTGGACGGCGGGGTCCGACAGGTCGTCAGCCGGTACGTAAATGGTCTGGACCGAGCTGATTGAGCCGTTCTCATTGGAGCTAAGGCGATCCTGCAGGACCTTTATATCAGAAAAAATAGTCGACTCGTACCCGCCTTCGTTGGGCACCTGGTCGAGCAAGGTTGACAGCTCGTTGCGAGCCTGTACGTACCTATACATATTGTCGGCAAAAAACAGGATGTCACGGTTCTGCTCGTCCCTGAAATATTCGGCGGCAGCCGTGGCGGCTATGCCGATAAGGGATCGCTGGACGGGATTCTCGTTCATCTGCCCGAAGAACATGCAGGTATTCTTGAGCAGGTCCTCGGATTTTAACGTATCCCACAGTTCGTGGCCTTCCCGTATACGTTCCCCGACACCCGCAAAGAAAGCCAGGCCCGCTCCGCTTTTGGCGATATTGTTGATAAGCTCCATGGTCAACACGGTCTTGCCGACGCCGGCGCCGCCGATGATTCCGATCTTGCGGCCTTTTACCATGGGGGTAAAGAAATCGATTACCTTGATACCGGTTTCCAGGATTTCGGGCTGCGAGACTTTGAAACCGGGTGAACGGGGAGGCAATTTAAAGATATTCCTATATACAAGATTCTCCCCCGATACGGCGGGCAGGCCGTCAAGGGGCAAACCGGTGGCGTCCAAGATACGGCCGATGATGGCTTCACCGACTGGAATCTCCACGCCCTTATTGCTGCGCGTCACCGTCATGGCAAGTTGTATACCGTGGTCTGCGCTGATATTGAGACATACCGCTATACCGCCGGCTTCAATGTGATCGACCAATAGTTTGGCGTCATTGCCGTTGTCTACCACGACTAGCTCGCCGACGCTCGGCGCTTCATCGGCGAACCGAACCCTGATGACGAAGTCCTTGACCGCGATTACCGTACCGGTGCTCATGCGCCGCTCCTTTTTTTGCCATCGATTTTCATAGCGCGGCCTCGCGCGCCTGTTTGCTTTTCAGGCCACCTATGATCTCTTTCAGACGCGTATCTTTGACGGCACGTCGGGCCCGGTTATAATCAAGCTTCAGTTCGCCTTTTACCTCGTTTGCCCGCTGGCTTGACGTACTCATGGCCCTAAAGCGTGAAGCATACTGAGCCAATTTGGAATCCAGGATAAGCTGGCTCATGGCGATGTGCATCATGGAACGCTCCAGATGGTCCACTACTTCGTATGTGCTTGGTTCGAAGATATAGTTAACCTCGCTGATGACTTCTTCCGGCTTGTCGGATCTGCGGCCTTGTGTCTGCACAGCGCTTGAGAGTTCAATGCGTTTGACATCCTGTACCATCAGCGACACATATTCCTGATAAAACACGCTGGTAAGACGATATTGCTGGACCTCTTTGATAATAGGCGTTACGTTGATGTTCTGGTCCCTGGTCGGTAGTTTGAAATACTTCTTGTAGGACACGCCGCGTTGTACGAGCTGGATGGCACCGTGATGTCCGATAACTATGATGTCATGTTTGGCCGCATCGTAAGTAGTAAGCATCAGCTGGATAAGTTTCTGGTCGATATCCCCGCTCAGACCGCCTTCGGCCGTAATCAGGATATAAAGTTCCTTATCGCTTACTTTGATTTTGGCATTGCTGCGGCCAAACCCGAAAATCGGGCTGACCCGCAGTTGCGAATAGATTCCCCACAGTTCGTCAAAGAAGCGCGTCGCTTGCAATACCTGGTTCTTTATCTGGGATATGCGCATGCTGGCAATCCCTTCGAACACGGTTGTCAATTCGGCAAGCGTATTGATGTCCTGCTCTTCTTTTTCAATTTCATTCGGCCGCCTCATTTTTTCTTCTCCGCTACTGCCGGCTCCGGCGCAGGCGGTGGTGATGGGACCCCTTTTAGCTCTGTCAAAGCAGTCGCTTTTAACTCGTCGCGGACCTTTTCATAATTATCATCGCCGGTCACTTTGGCCATATATTCCACAGCAT
>DATIHP010000066.1:0-1813 GCA_035480495.1 Saccharimonadales bacterium (SeqCode) | reverse complement strand
ATCTTTCCCGCGCACCACCATATTCACCTTGCGTGGTTCGCTGACTCTCTCGACAGACTCAAACTGGTCAGCTACGTTTACACTCCCCGCCCGGTTCCCTGCCTTCCGGCTGCTTGGCCTAGCTTTATGCACATACATTTTTTTATTGTCATAGCGCAGACTTAGCGTATGAATAAGCTGATCAATCTCGTCTTCTAACATATCGCTATCGGGCAGCGCCCAATCTGGATACTGCGAACGTTCAGCTGTTTTTGCAACCTGTACCGTGAGCTGTTTAAGCCGCGTTGTGGCATAGCTGGCATACTCTTCACGGTATTCAGCCGGCCAGTCTTCAAAACGGGCGGCCATATCAGCTTCAAAAGCACCTTCCGATTCACTGAGACGACGGGCAAAATACGCCAATATATTATCTCCCTCATGCTCAGTTAGTTTTTGAGCTATAAAGTTTTGGGCAAACGCACCCAGTGCCGCATGATGCTCTACAAGTGATAACGCTGAGCCCAACTCTGAGCGATCACCAAAAGCCTGAAAACGGTTGGCCAAAAAACGGGCAAATGTTTTTTCTATTCCCGCTTCAGATTCAGCACAACTGGTAAAGCTTTCGACCAACATTAGTGCCTTGCTAGAGTCATCGCCCACCGTTTCATAGATCCGTTTGCTCATCTGGACTTCAAGCCTAGAGATAGGTTTGTAGGTCCGCGAAGCGGCTACTTCAACCGCGTCCATTTTTTTCATCAGCTCCACGATATTTGGTTGCTTGGCGCCCAAATTATCGGGCGAAAGCAATGCTCCCTTTTTAGATGTCAGCTTACTAAATGCACTGGCTTCTACCATTGAACTTCCAGGTGAAGCCGGAACCAGTGAGTGCTCACCCCTATACTGGGCGGTAATACTATGTTTCACGCGACCCATACCGATATAGACGCTTATAAAACGCCCGTAACCGGTCTGGATTAATTTCTGTAAGGCACGCCGTTTTTCCCATGTAGGAATTAGTGACCGTTCCTCATACTGTCCCAATACCTCCTGAAAGAGAGTTTTTGTTGTTTCGTCGCTCAATGCGGCCTGACTAACCGCCCGGTGATCGTTCCATAAGCCCTGATATTCTGCCAGCTGGTCTTCGAGCCCAAGCAGCGTATCGCTTGCTCCACTTATTTCAACCGCCGGCACAACTTGGGCGGATTCGATCGCCAGGTGGCCACCACGGCGCAGAAAACCAAAGCGAGGCCGCCGGCTTTCTTGGCCAGTCTCTACTCCTATGATTTCTTGTGCTCCAGATGAATCTGGCATAATTTGGTTATTATACTATTTTATATGCTTTTTTGCAAAGGCTGTGCCAAGAATTTGTCAAGAATTCCCATTATTGCCGGATTAAGGCCCTCTGGTATATCTCCTGCGGTATTAATCCAGATATGTCCGCTATGTTCATCGCTGAGTTCAATCTCGGCCGGCAGAACTGCCTCAACCAGGAAATAGAGCAGTACTAGGCTGACTTCGCCATCGATGTCTTTAGGCACCCGGTGGGCACCAAGCAGCTCACCGATTTTTACATCAGAAATACCCGGTAGTTCTTCAGCGAGCTCACGCCGCAGCGTCGTCTCGAAGTCATCATTGCCTTCTATTCGGCCACCGGGGCTATCCCAGAAATCACCGGACTTATACTCTCGCTTCAGCAGCAAGAAACCCCGCGCCTTATCCCGCACCACCCCTTTGATACCAACGTAAAATGTCTTCATAGCTCGCCCCAGTTTCTGCCGATGGAGGTATCGACGGTCAGTTTGATGGGCAGTTTGTAGACGTTTTCCATGGTTTC
>DATIHP010000065.1:0-4104 GCA_035480495.1 Saccharimonadales bacterium (SeqCode) | reverse complement strand
CGTGGCCTGCGGCTTGCAAGGGTTCAATTTTGGCTTTGTCCTTGGGAGGAAGCGTATAGCCGGTGTCGTCTGATGTTGGTATATCGGGTATCATCATAGTAGCTCTTGGTTGCTAAATTTCGGGGTCCTCACGGCGAGAGGATTCGCCGTGGGGTTCATTAACAGATACAAGTATAGTACAATCATGAGCGTTCTCCTACTTAGATCAGGTAGAGTGAGTACTCATGGATGCGTTGCACAAATGAAGCCGCGGTGGTGGAATTGGTAGACACGCCGGACTCAAAATCCTGTGAGCTTAGGCTCGTGACGGTTCAAGTCCGTCCCGCGGCACCAAGCAGTTTAGATGTGGCGGACTCAAAAAATCCTTCACCATCTTTATTCTTGCGGACTGACCGCTGTCGTGATGGCTTCAAAGGGTTTGGATGGGTTTTGTAGCCACCAGACGGCCGCGGTTGCGGCGGTTCTGACACGCCATACAACCGTATCTCCCAAGGAGGTCGTGCTTATCTGGCCGGTTACGGCCACTATTACTCGGTCCAGGTGCTTGACGATTACGGAGGCTGCATGATGGGAAGTGAAGTCATGCAACGCATCGACCAGCCGCACCAGGTCCATATCATAGGTGAAAGCGGTCGTGGACGACGCCATCCGGGCCAGTTTCTGCAACTGGGCCATGGTGATGACCAGTAAGGTGTCCTGGCGCTGAAGGGCGAACTTCGGCAGACCTATCAGGTATTCGGCAGCGTCTTTGGTAACTGTCACCTGCCCTTGATATTTGGCAAGAAAGCTCTCAATCAAGATAGCCGTCTCACTGTTATGCCCCACGTCGCCAGCTAAAAGAACGCCGTCTGCCCAGACAGCGTGTTCCAAACAATCCGCCAAACTGGTCTTGGCGAAGCTGCCGGACGGTGTACTCGGGGCGTACTCTACTCCTGGCAATAGGCTGCCTGCTATCTTTTTGACAGCCGTCGGCAATAGTATCCGGATGCTTCCAACCCCAGCAGCCAGTGTGGCCTGATATGCTTCCGCCGGCGCCGCAAAGCCGTAGGCGTTACCGCCGATAATCAGCAATTTGCCGGCGTGGGCCTTATTTTGCGGCCGGCTCCACGATAATTCCGGGAACAACGGTGTGCCAGCCGTCTGCTTATGCCAGTATGTATTTGCCATCATCCGCCTTCAGCTCGTATATGACATTCTTACGCTCAACGATGATATCCCAGCCATGCTGTCGAGCGTAGGCGAACAACCTATCTTCAGGATTGAAGGCTATGGGCTGCTCCACGGACGTAAGCAAGGCTATATCACTGTGGCTATCGCCGATACCGATACTGCCCCCATAGCTCAACCCATGTCTTTCCACCAATGTTTTTAAGGCTGCTTCCTTATCGAATACCGGTGAAATCTTTTCCCCGGTAAACCGGCCATTCTTGCGCACGAAATGGCTGCCAATAAAATCATCGAAACCATAATGCTGGGCAATCTGGGCTATAACTTCCTGTTGCGAACCCGAGATGGCGAACAACAGATAGTTTTTGGCCTTCAGGTCTGTGATGAGTTGCCGGGTGTAGGTATACGTCTGGTCTTTGTACTCTTCAAACACCGCGTCTGCCGCCTTTTCCAGCTGATTGGGGCTGATGCTCCTGAGCAGTTTGTCATAAGCCATGACCAGCTGCATCTCATAATCTTTAAAAGCCTGGGCATGTTCGCGCCGTTTCCACTGCATCCGGGCACTCCGGATGCCGTTGAATGTTTCAGCATCTATCAGATTGGCTTTGGCCAGTTCATCCGCGATGGCATGGTAAAGCTGCCACCTTATCAGCGTACCGTCGATATCGAAAACGGCAAACGGCTGTTTCTGCGCTTCTGCCATATCCTCATTACTCCGTTACGAGTTCAATACTTATCGGGCAGTGGTCGCTGCCCATTTGGTCAGGGTGGATTTCGGCATTTTTAACCTTGCTCTTCAGCTTATCTGACACAAGGAAATAATCAATCCGCCAGCCGACGTTGCGCGCCCGGGCGTTGGCAAAGTGGCTCCACCAAGTGTAGTAGCCGTTGCCCTGCTTGAACATGCGGAACGTGTCTACAAATCCTGCTGCCAACCAATTATCTAGTCCAGCGCGTTCTTCGGCCGTAAAACCCCGTTTGCCAATATTGGGTTTTGGGTTCGCTAAGTCATCTTCCGTATGGGCGACATTCATATCGCCGCAGTATATAACCGGTTTTTTGGTCTGAAGCTCGCGGCAGTAGGCCGTTATGGCTTTGTCCCAATCTTGGCGCAGCGGTATGCGCGTCAGGTCGTCTTTGGCATTGACGGTATAGCAGGTCACGACGTAAAAATCATCAAATTCTGCGGCTATTACACGGCCTTCGTCATTGGAATCGCCGTAGTTGTCGGCTACAAGGCCGCTACTTTTTGTAAATTTTTCCGGAATGTCGTTCATGATGGCGATAGGCTTATGTTTGGTAAAAATTGCCGTGCCGCTATAGCCCTTCCTTGCGGCTGAGTTCCAATACTCCTCATAACCTTCCAGGTCGATAACTGCCTGCCCATGCATGGCCTTAGTCTCTTGCAGGCACAGGATATCCGGTTTGTGCTTGGCCATGAACTCCTGAAAAGCCCCCTTATTGACGACGGCCCTGATACCATTCACATTCCACGAATAAATCTTCAACGTACTCACCGCGCCGGCTCGCTTTCTGGCAGAGCCAGCAAACTCTGCCGGCGCTCTTGGCGCATTGCTGTGTCAGCTGGCGTCTGTCGTTCGTTCACCGTATTGCGTATACGGCTCACTCGCTCCTCCTGGCTTCCTTGCACTGCATCCAAGTGAGTAAATTGAAATGCCATAGAATAAGTATAGCTTGATTCATCAATCTGCTAAAATGTATCGTAATGGCCTACAAACGCATCCTTTTAAAACTGTCGGGCGAACAACTGGCTGGAAAACGTGACGAAGGGTTTGACCCTGAGTTTGCCGCTTGGTTGGCGAATGAGATAAAACAAGTCACAGCGGCAGGCATCCAGGTAGTTATCATGGTTGGCGGCGGTAATTTTATCCGGGGCGCGCAGATTGCCGGTAACGGTATCCAACGCGTCACAGCTGACCATATGGGTATGCTTGGGACCATGATAAACGCCTTGGCAGTAACTGACATCTTTGAGGCTAACGGGGTAAAGACGCGCTGTCTGAGCAGTATCTTTGCTGAGCAGGTCGCTGAGCCATTCGTGCATCGCTTGGCGAACAAACACCT
This sequence comes from Saccharimonadales bacterium (SeqCode), assembly GCA_035480495.1. Taxonomy (GTDB): domain Bacteria; phylum Patescibacteriota; class Saccharimonadia; order Saccharimonadales; family DATIHP01; genus DATIHP01. The sequence goes on along the minus strand of DATIHP010000065.1, from coordinate 852 downwards.
TGAAAAAGGCCGTGTCGTGGTACTTGCGGGCGGCAGTGGCCGGCCCTATGTGACCACTGATACCGGTGCGGTCATGTTGGCGCTCGAAATGAGTTGCGACGTCGTGCTTAAAGCGACCAAGGTGGATGGAGTATACGACAAAGATCCCCAGCAACATGATGACGCCCAAAAACTCAACGACGTCAGCCATCAGCAAGCCGTCGAAGACGCCGGTATCATGGTCATGGACAAAGCAGCCATGGGGCTGGCCATGGAGCATGACATGCCAATCGTGGTTTTTGATGCCATGAAACCAGGCAATATTCTTAAAGCTGCCCAAGGCGAAGACGTCGGTACCAAGATTCAATAAAAAGCTTTATATTAAGATATAAAAGAGTCCCGTTTATCGGGACTCTTTTGGTTTACTAGTTGTATGTACTAGTTCAAGTTCGACTTGCTGAATGTAGCAGGCGTGCCTTCATTGGTTGAAGTCAGCGTGTACTTCGCACAGGTCGTGTCATCTGCTTCACATGAGGTCCCGGCTGCGTTGGTCACGGCATATGCGTAACTGTTAGCGGCAGGAGCGGCGACAAGCGTATAAACGCCAGCTGCACCTTTAGGATCTCGCAGCGCTTCCTGGTCCAAGCCCTTCATATTCGTGCTTCTCCAGGTCGAATCGTTCATATCCGTCAAAGATGGGTAGTAACCCTTCTGAGCGTAAAACGCCTCGACTTGGCCGTGTAATGCCTTGATGTCAGTTGTCCGCTCCGTATCACGAGCCTTCTGCTGGATGCCAGTAAAGGTAGTGATGACCAGTGCGGCCAAGATGCCGATCACGACGATCACGATCAAGAGTTCAACGATGGTGAAGCC
>DATIHP010000064.1:0-4302 GCA_035480495.1 Saccharimonadales bacterium (SeqCode) | reverse complement strand
ATGTGAAAGGCCCTGACTTCCCGACCGGCGGCATTGTCTATGGCCGTGAACCTATCCGTACCGCCTTCGCAACCGGTCGCGGCGGCGTCGTCGTACGCGGTGTGGCCGAAGTAGTAGAGGCTGCCAAAGGCAACAAAAGCCAGATAGTCATCACCGAAATTCCTTACACGCTTAACAAAGCCTCCCTGATTGAAAAAATTGCTGACCTGGTCAAGGACAAGAAGATTACCGGTATCAGCGACATCCGCGACGAAAGCTCGCGCGGCACCGTGCGGGTCGTCATAGATTTGAAAAAAGACGCCTATCCCAAGAAAATCCTGAACCAATTGTATAAGCTGACTCCGCTGCAGATGAGCTTCCACTACAACATGCTGGCTCTGGTTGATGGTATCCAGCCGCGCATCCTAGGCCTTCAGGACATACTGCAAGAGTATGTGAAACACCGCCAGGTCGTGGTCCGGCGCCGTACTGAATTTGAGCTCCGTAAAGCCAAAGACCGCGCTCATATCTTAGAAGGTCTCAAGATAGCCCTGGACAATATAGATGCGGTAATTACAACAATTAGAAACAGCCAGACAACCGAAGAAGCCGCCGAAAATCTTATCAAGAAATTCAAGCTCAGTGAGATACAGGCCAAGGCAATCCTGGCCATGCAGCTGCGGGCACTAGCCGGGCTGGAACGCCAGAAGGTCGAAGACGAACTGGCCGAGCTGCTAAAAATCATCAGCGAACTGGAAGCCATTCTGGCTGACGAAAAGCGCATCCTCAAGATTATCAAGACAGAGCTTCTGGACATGAAGAAGCAGTTTGGTGACGAACGCCGCACCAAGATTATTGCCCAAGAGCTTGGCAAGATGAATGACGAAGACCTGATTCCAGATGAACAGGTCGTGGTGACCCTTACCTCCGCCAATTACATCAAACGCAGCCAGATGGTTGAATACAAACGCCAGGGCCGGGGTGGCAAGGGCCGGCGTGGCATGGTTACCCGTGAGGAAGATGTTATTGAACACGTCGTTAACGCCAGCACGCACGACTATCTGTTGTTCTTTACTAATAAGGGCCGTGTTTTCCGTCTCAAGACCTACGAGGTCCCACCGGTCGGTCTTAACGCCAAAGGCATAGCCCTGGTCAACCTGCTGCAGCTGCAGCCCGAAGAAACCGTCAGCTCAGTCATCAATATCAGCAAGAACATGAGCGGCAACCTACTCATGTGTACGGTGCGGGGAGTCGTCAAGAAGACACCGTTTGAGCAGTACAAGAATGTGCGCCAGACCGGACTCATCGCCATCAACCTGGACGAGGCCGACGAACTCAAATGGATACGCATGACGACCGGTGATAACGAGGTAGTCATATCTACTCAACAGGGCCAAGCCATCCGTTTCCATGAGAAAGACGCACGTCCCATGGGGCGCGTCTCACGCGGGGTCCGCGGCATCCGTCTCCGTGCCGGCGACCAGGTCATCGGCATGGATATAGTCGAGGAAGGTTCCAGCATATTTGTCATCAGCGAAGCCGGTTATGGCAAGCGTACCAAGATAGCCCAGTTCACACCGCACAAACGAGGTGGCGTTGGAATTAGAAGTGCAGTGGTAAACAAGAAGACGGGTGAGTTAATAGGTGTTAAGACTATCAGCGGCGATGACACCCAGGAGGTAATCATCATTTCTAAGAACGGCCAGACCATCCGTCTGGGGCTGAAAAATATCCCGGAACTTGGCCGGGCTACCCAAGGCGTCCGCATCATGCGCCTGAACGACGACGACAGAGTGGTATCTCTAGCCCTCGTTGATAAATCCGAAGAGCCTGAAGAAGACGACCCAGGGGAATCAGAAACCGAAACCCCTCCCGCAGAAGCCAAACCAGCCCAAGTAAAGAAAAAATGATGGCCGACCCACTTCCTGGTCAAACCAAGAACCCCATGTGGCGGACCAGTTTTCTGTTGGGATTGCTGGCTGCCGCTGTCAGTGCTGCGATTACGCTGTTTTGGGTCGGGCTTGATGATGGCTATATAGGTTTAATGGTTGCCGTCGTGGCAGCATCGACCTTCTTTATCATGACGTTGGCCGCCGCAACGGTTTTCATGTTAGTGAACTACTTCAAGAACAGATAATAAAGTTTCCTGCTCATGCTTGCATAGCAGAGAATTGTTGCCTAACATTGAGTCATCATGCCCGATATTGAAACTGAAACACGACATGCCGGCAGCTTCGGCAGGGCCGACATGTATCTAATAAAAGCTGGGCACAGCTATGCAGATATTACATATCGTCCTGAGACCAGCTGGTTTAGTATTGCGCACGTACATGTTGACCCGGACGCCAGAGGGAAAGGTGTATCGGAAGTCCTGCTGCGCCAAAGTGTGGTGCTTGCCGAATCGCTTGATGCGTCAACAATATATGGGGTTCTGGTATCTCGTGAGATGATTGATGCTTGCGTGACAGTGTTTGGTGAAGATGCAGTCCAGGTGGATAGGCCTGGTAATTACAGCTCACCAAGTGAACGACCACACCTTGATGCCCATGCCACGCTCAGAGTAGAGCGTCAGTGAACTAGACCGCTCATGCTTGCTGTGTTATAAATGTTGCTCCATAATTTTGGGTTACAGAAGGGAGAGGCGTGCCAGGGATAATAGAGGCTGCTGAAGCAGCGGAAGCACAAGACATCTACCACGTGGAATGGTATATACCCGGACCGATTGATTACCGACCGGAAGTGTTGGAAGCCATGTCGGCACAGCCATATGGGCATCGGGTTCCTGAACTCATGGGTCCCTATGTTGAGAGCATCAGGAAGAATCTATTTGCACTGGTGAATGCTAGCGAAGACACCCACAGCATGGTTTTAACAGGCGGGTCTGGTACGAATGCTTTAGAAATGGCTGCCCGTACATGGGGAGACCCTTCGCCTTATTTGCCGAAAGTATTAGGCGCTTCAATTGGCCTGTTCGGTGATTTGTGGACAGATATTTTTGAATCATGCGACGTACCCGTGCGGCGCTTGCGTAGCGATGATGGTGATATTGCTAATGCCGATAAACTCCATGACGCCTTAGCAAACGGTCGCTTTGAGATAGTTACACTTACTCACAATGACACCTCAACCGGGACAGTCAACCCCCTGGAGCAGCTGGCCGGAGTAGTAAAAAATAGCGGAGCTCTTTTGCTTGTGGACGCAGTGAGCTCTGTAGGTGGAATAAAGATAGACGTTTCAGAATGGGGAATTGATTTTTTAGCGATGGCGCCACAAAAAGGCCTAGGTGTACCACCCGGACTTGCTTTGGCGGTGGTTAGTAATGAAGCTCTAGAAAAAAGAATTCCCAAAAACCGTGGCTATACAACTGATCTTATGCGCCAAGTAGAAGAGAACCGCAAAAATATAACATTGACCACGCCGCCAGAAGCTCAAATCGGCGCCTTAGCATTAGAACTTGGTTACATTATGGAAGTAGAAGGGCCAACTGAGCGATATCGACGGCACAGTGAACTGGCGGAAATAACTCGCAACTGGGCAGCAACTGAACGCTTTCGCTTGTTGCCGGACCGAGCGAACGCATCTGATACTGTCAGTTGCTTTGTTAACACGAGGGGCATTGATCTGGGGGCAATGCAGCGAAACCTCTGGGCAAATCCAGGGATTCGGTACGGCTTTGATGCAGGCCATCCTAAGCTGGCAAAAATCCGCCAAGCGGAGGGAAAGCCTGAAACATTCCGGGTAGCACATATGGGGGATCGCCCACCGGAGCAACTCCAGAGATATCTTGGAGCAATTTCCGCAAACTTAGCTCTTATCACCTAAAGACTAAATTAATTTGCTCATGCTTGCATGTGGCTGTCAAAAATGTTTCCATGGCTTTACTTAAGGAGCTTGCAATGGCAATCGAAGGACAGCCGACACCTCACGTAATCGTGTATGATGATTCCCGCTACGGCGATTATGTGAGACTTCTAAGAGACGCCGCGCAAAAAGCTGAATGGGCGCCGGTTGTCTTTAACGGGCAGGGTACCAGATATGTCTCGGAAGAATTTAGTGCCCAACGCGAAGCTTTGATTACGGTGACATCGGGTTCTCTGCAGCGGTCGCGTTTCTGGACGCCCGATACATTGGCATGGGTAAATAAGCTAGGATTAGCGCGGGCCTTAATTACGACCGATTATTTTGCGAGCCATTGGACTCGCGGCCCGGAAAGTCCAGACATCATCGTACCAAAGAGGCCGAAAGCCCAGATAGCTAGCCAACTGATTGAATGGCTGACAGGCCTGAGCGCTCAGCTGAATCCTGTGGAAGAATCACAAACAC
>DATIHP010000063.1:0-4429 GCA_035480495.1 Saccharimonadales bacterium (SeqCode) | reverse complement strand
CAGCTTCTGGGCGTTTGCCATGACTTGCTTGGCGTATAGCCTGAATTCCGGTTTCATAGCCTCCCGAAGTGCTACGGCAATCCCAGCAGTCTGGTGGTTATGCGGCCCGCCTTGTAACCCCGGAATCACGGCACGGTCAATCAATGATGGAATATTTTCTCGGGTACGCGGTACGCTCTTAAGCGGATTGGACGGTAAACCGTTGCACAGAATCATGGCGCCGCGCGGGCCGCGTAGGGTCTTATGCGTCGTGGTGGTGACCACGTCAGCTATACCGACCGGGCTAGGATATACACCGCCGGCCACCAGACCGGCCACATGGCTCATATCCGCGACTAGAAAGGCTCCCACCGAATCTGCCACCTCTTTATATTTTGCCCATTCATAGATACGCGGGTAGGCGCTACCGCCGCCAATGATAAGTTTGGGCTTGTGCTCCTTAGCCAATTTATACATCTCGTCAATATCTATATAGCCATCCGGCCGGGCATGATATTGAACGCTATGATAAAACGTGCTTGAAAAGTTGAGCTTGAGCCCGTGGGTCATATGTCCGCCGTGGGTCAGGCTGAGCCCCATCAAGGTGTCGCCCGGGTCTAGTAAAGCATAGTAGGCCGCCATGTTGGCCGGGCAGCCGGAGTGGGGTTGTACGTTGGCGTGCGTGCTGCCGAACAGTTCTTTGGCACGGTCGCGCGCTAAGTTTTCCACTTGGTCCACTATCTCGCAGCCGCCGTAATAGCGCATGCCCGGGTAGCCTTCGGAATATTTATCCGTCAGCCGCGAACCAAGCGCGGCCAATACATCCGCGGACGTATGATTTTCGCTCGGTATCATTTCCAGGCCTTCGGTCTGTCGTTTTACTTCCGCCTTTATCAATTCCTCTATGACTGTGTCGTCCATATCTTTGACTCCCCTCAATACTTGTTACGTTTTTCCATTTTTTAAACAAGTATTCGCAACTAAATCATGGCCATATTCTAACAGTTTTGATGTCCCGTATAAAACTATTGCAGAATATACCCCGGGTGGTATCATATTCTGGTCTATGCAGACCACTAACGAAAAAATAGGTCAACTTATTTACCAGATACGGCAAGAGAGAGGGCTTACCCAAGCCGCTTTTGCCCGTAAACTCAGTACCAGTCAGAGCGCCGTCAACCGGATTGAACACGGCAAACAGAACCTCAGCCTTGAAACGCTCGGCCGCATCAGCGACGTACTTAACAAGCCGCTCATCAGCCTGAGCGGCGGAGCGGTAAACTTGCGCGTGGAAGGCGGCCATGAACTGCATGGGACCGTTGAGATGAAAACTTCCAAGAACGCCGCGGTCTGTCTGCTTATGGCCGCCCTGCTCAATAAAGGCACCACCCGGCTCAAAGCTATGCCGCGCATCGAGGAAGTGAACCGTATCATAGAAGTACTGGTGAGCATCGGCGTACATATCAAGTGGCTTGCTGGCAATGATTTGGAAATCAAACCGCCGGCCGTCCTGGAACTGGACAAGATGGACACCAATGCCGCCCGCAAGACACGCAGCGTCCTTATGCTTCTGGGACCGTTGATGCATCTGTTTAAGGAGTTTAAGATTCCTTATGCGGGCGGCTGCAAACTAGGTACCCGTACCGTCCAGCCGCATTTGTTCGCCCTGGAAGAACTCGGCGTGGATATCGTCGCTAAAAGCGGTTATTACACGGTGTCCGTCAATAAGCACCCGGTGAAGCAGATAGTCCTGTATGAATCAGGCGATACGACCACGGAGAATGTCCTGATGGCAGCCAGCAAATTTGATGAGGAAATCGTCATCAAGATGGCCAGTGCCAATTACATGGTGCAGGAACTCTGTTATTTCCTGAAGAAATTAGGCGTCAAGATTGACGGTATCGGCACCAGCACCCTTACTATCCACGGCTTGAAAGAAATCAAGAAAAATATCACCTACTATCCCAGTGAAGACCCTATTGAGGCTATGACTTTCATCGCGGCGGCGGTCACGACCGATTCCAGCATTACCATCACCCGTACTCCCATTGAATTCTTGGAACTAGAGCTTCTGAAACTCAAGAAAATGGGGCTCAAGTTTGATGTCACTCCTTATTACAAAGCCGAAAACGGTTATACGAATCTTGCTGATATCACCATACATAAGCATAACGGCGAATTGGTGGCGTTGGAAGAAAAGATTTATGCGCGTCCCTTCCCTGGGCTTAATATTGATAACCTGCCCTATTTCGTACCAATCTGTGCCGTCGCAAAAGGCCGCACGCTTATCCATGACTGGGTATACGAGGAGAGGGCCCTCTACTATACGGAGCTGCGTAAACTTAATGCCAATGTCACACTGGCCGACCCGCACCGGGCGTACATTGACGGTCCGACCAAGTTCAGCGCGGCCGATATAGTGTGTCCGCCGGCACTTCGTCCGGCCGTACTGTTGCTTATCGGTATGTTAGCCGCCCCCGGTATTTCAATCTTGAGAAACGTCTACTCCATCAATCGAGGTTATGAAGATCTGGCCGACCGGCTGAACAGCCTTGGGGCACAGATTACGATTATGCATGAGCTTTAGCGGCTCCAGCCAATAATAAAACTCCTCAAAGGTTTGAACCAATGAGGAGTTTTAGAAACCGGGAAAGTTGTTAACGCTTTGGGGACCAGCGCTCAACCAAGCCCATGGCAACGTTGCCGACTGCCATATAGGCAACCATCGCAAACAAAGTCGCGGATTCCAGAACGTATTTGCTGTGCACAGCAGCTTGCTGCGGGAACACGCCGCGTACCGGCTGTAACAGGACATTGGTCGTGTCATAGAGCCAGGTGACAAACCCGCTACCTACACCCTCTGCTCCGAAGATCCGGAAAATAAAGCGCAATCCTAATGCGACCAGCGCTAGGATGACGAACCATTCGATGCTGTTCTTGGCCATCTCCTTTGGTGATTTAAGTTGTACGTTCATGTGGTTTAACCTCCCACTTAACTAATTGTAAGCTCAGCGTAGTACTTGCTTGCAAAAAATGCAAATTCCTTGTGGATAAGTCATTAAGCTTATGCTTTTTTTACACCTTGGAATGGTTGATGTAGATTAAACTTTAAATCAGTTGAGAAACCGCTAAGCTTCCGCCCAGATGGTTATGGTATAATCACCCCTGTTCTATTCTAGTAGTTATCAGTTTTTCAAACCAAGGAGTCAGCTTGGCCGCTCCGACTGTTTGTAGAACTGGGAGGAAGAAACGACTGGAAGTTAGAGCGGACACAACACTTTGTGTCCGCAGAAGCTGACCGTCGATTCTGACGAGCGGGATTCGTATATCGGTTAATATATCAGTTTTCCAAACTGAGGAGACCAGTTCGACTCTGGTATCCCGCACCATCTTAAAGGTGCGCCCTGGTAGCTCAGATGGATAGAGCAGAGGACTTCTAAGCCTAAGGTCGCTGGTTCGAGTCCAGCCCAGGGCACCATATTTGGATTAACAGGGGTAACCTGTTACTATTTCATAGTTCTGGCGGGAGTAGCTCAGCTGGTTAGAGCGTCGGGTTGTGGTCCCGAAGGCCGTGGGTTCAAGTCCCATCTCTCGCCCCATAGACCGTATCAAACTCCTGCAGTTTCCGGGAGTTTTTTGTTGCTATACTTAGATAACAGAGAAAGTTAGGAAGGTTGCCGCGCGTGCTGAGAAAAATAAGGCATTTTTTTAGAGAATATAGACAATTGGGTTTCGTAATCGTCACCTTTTTGATAGGTCTTGGTTTGGATATATCCCGCTACCATACGGCGGCACATTGGGTGTTAGGCGTCAGTGCCCTCCTGAATGTATTGCCAATACTGTGGGGAATGATAGAAGATCTGCGCACCGGCAAGTACGGGATTGATATCCTTGCGGCCACCGCCATCGTGACGTCAGTGCTGCTTCACGAATACTGGGCAGGTATGGTCGTCGTCCTTATGCTGACCGGCGGCGAGGCGCTGGAAGATTATGCCCAGCGGCGTGCCAAAAAAGAACTGAGCAGCTTGCTGGCCAGCAAGCCCAAAAAGGCCCATGTGCTGCGCAAAGGCAAGACTATCGAAGTAAGGGTCAGCGAAGTCGTGGTAGGTGACAAAGTGGTCATCTTACCCGGCGAGGTGGTGCCGGTGGACGGTCAGGTCATAGAAGGTTCTTCTTCTTTTGATGAGTCACAGCTTACCGGTGAAAGTTTGCCGGTCACCAAGCAAGCAGGAGATCAGCTGCTCAGCGGCTCTATCAATATGGAAGGCGCTATTACTATCAAAGCCATCCACACGGCCAAGGATAGCGAGTACGAACAGATTATTAAGCTGGTGCAAGCTGCAGCCGCGTCGCAAGCTCCGTTCGTGCGGTTGGCCGACCGCTACAGCATCCCCTTTACTATCCTGGCATTCATCATCGCCGGGGCAACGTGGGCGGTGACCGGGCATGC
>DATIHP010000062.1:0-17807 GCA_035480495.1 Saccharimonadales bacterium (SeqCode) | reverse complement strand
GGAAAGTTCTTGTTTCAGTCTTTCCTCTATCTCGAAGCATTTTGGCGCAGCGATATCCTCAAGGTTGATGCCTCCGAAACTTGGCGCAATCGCCTTCACGGCTGCGACTATCCCGTCAGCTGTATGGACATCCAGCACTATCGGGACTGCGTCTATACCCGCGAAATGCTTGAACAACATCGCTTTGCCCTCCATGACCGGCAGAGCCCCATACGGACCGATATCACCCAGGCCCAGCACGGCCGAACCATCGCTTACCACCGCGACGGAATTGTGCAGCCAGGTGTAATCGCGCGCCTCTTCCGGATGGTCGGCCACATACTTGCTTACCGCTCCCACGCCAGGCGTGTAATAAGTGCTTAGCTTATCCTGGCTATCCAGGTCGTCTTTCAGGGCGATTGATAGCTTGCCCTTCAGTGCTTTGTGCCTTTTTAAGGCTTCTTCTGCGAAATCCATATCCATATGATACGGCATTCCTGTGGTTAGGATAAATCTTGCACTTAACAGGGATGTCGTGTAGAATCTATTGGTCTATGGAATCTGTTATCCGCAAAATCGAGGCTAAGTACAAAAAGGCGCAAGTCGTTGACGTCCGTTCAGGTGATACCGTCAAGGTACACCAGAAGATACGCGAAGGTAACAAGGAACGTATCCAGATCTTCCAAGGGCTGGTTATCCGGACAGACCGCAAAAGCAGCCACACCAGTCGTATCACCGTACGGCGTATCGCCAGTGGCGTCGGTGTTGAAAAAAGTTTTATGATTCACAGTCCGCTGGTCATGAAGATAGAAGTAACCAAGCGCAGCAAGGTGCGTCGCAATTACCTGACCTATATGCGTGAACGTACCGGTAAATCGGCGCGTCTGTCCGGCCGCGACTTTGATCGCGAGACGGTCAATGATGTCCGCGATGAGGCGGCTGAGGAAGCAGAACGCCTAGCCAAAGAGGAAGCTGCCAAACAGCACGAGATAGAGGCAGCCAAAAAAGCCGAAGAAGAGGCCAAGAACGAAGCCAAAGTGGCCGAAGCCTTGAAAGCACACGATGAGGCGCCAGTGGTTGAAGAATCCAAAGACGCCGACAAAACCGCTTAGTTTGCTAATATAAAAGCATGAGCGGGGTAATCGGGGTTGATGAGGTAGGCCGCGGCTGCTGGGCCGGGCCGCTCCTAATAGTAGCCGCACGGGCCACCAGCAGCAAGCTCCCTGCGGGGCTGAAAGACTCTAAGACTCTCTCAAAGCAACAACGTGGACGCTTGTTTGAGCATATAAAAGGCAGCTGTGAGCTGGGCGAAGGCTGGGTACAGTCGGAAGAGATTGATAAATATGGCCTAGCGCAGGCCATGCGGCTAGGCGTAAGCCGGGCATTGATAGCACTTAGGGTCGCATTTAGCGATGAAATCATCATGGACGGTAAGATTAATTACTGCCCGGTAGAATTTACGCGGGTCCGCGTCGTCGTAAAAGCAGATGCGCTGCATCCCATCGTCAGTGCTGCCAGTATCTACGCCAAAGTATTGCGCGATGAATATATGGGTCGCATCGCAAAATTTTATCCTGGTTATCAGTTTGAGAAGCATGTCGGTTACGGCACGAAACTGCATGCTGATATGCTCAGACGCTATGGTGTCAGCCGGATACATCGGCGGTCGTATAAGCCTATCAAAGCATTGCTGGTATGACGAACTACACGACCGGCCATGATGCCGAGAAACTGGCTGCCGACTATTTGCGGGCCCAGGGATATAAGATAGTGGAGCTGAATTGGCATACCAGGTTCTGCGAAATCGACATCGTCGCTCAGAAAGATGCCACGGTTTACTTTACGGAAGTGAAATATCGCAAGACTACCGCGTTCGGCAGCGGTCTGGAGTATATTACGTCCAAGAAATTGAAACAGATGAGATTTGCTGCAGAAATGTGGGTGAGTCAGAACAGATGGTCTGGCGATTATCAACTGGCGGCAATCGAGCTGACCGGCCCCGCTTCCACCGTTACTGACTTCCTTACCGACCTCTAACCCTATATTCACAAAAACCACCCCTGATAAAGGACGGACCTTTATCAAGGGGGAGGAATGTGAACTGCGTGTTATGGGTTTTTGAAGAAGGATTTTACTTCTTTGAGGGAGCGTTGTTTCCAGGCGCTTTGATACTCCAGCATCTCCAGCCCTTGGTGATACGAACGCTCTAGGGCCGGGTTCATCCTAGCTTTGAAGAACTTCTTATAACGCGGTATGAAATCCGGATTGCTGAACGCACGCGCCGCGTAGATAGGCATCCGGTAAAAGCTTAGGTCGGTCCCTAGGCTTTCCTCTAACCAGCCCCATTTTGACTCCAACCACTGCCAGGTCTGCTGTTTCGCATGGCGGTTCAGGAAGCTGTAAGCAATCCAATAGGCTACGTCCTGCAGGCGGACGTCGTCGGAATCAATCAAAGCCAGTGCACGCTGGATAAGCTCAGGCTGGCGGAAACCGGTCAGGGCGGCAGCGATGGTCGTCCGCTCCTCGCTTAAGGCGGAAGCATTGTGTAAGCGCAGCAGTTTGTCAAACTCTGCCCCGCCTCCCAGGCGCGCAATCGTGCCGAATACCGTGCCGCGCAAATCAGGATCAATGTCCATGCCGCGCTTAACCTGGGAGCGGTTTGTGACCGTCCTCAGGTCCGGCGCTACTTCATCGGCGGCATTGATGCTCTCAAATAAAGAAAGACAGCGTTTGACGATGGAGGGTTCATCGGCACTGGCAGCCAATCCAAGGATGATAGGACGGAGCAATCGGTCAAAGTGGCTTTCGTTTTTTTTGCGGCCCCAACCCAATCGCTTCAGCTCCGGTTTGATAAGCTTACGGATATGCGGTTTCATGGCTTCGCGCAACGGCTCGTCATCCATGACCAGACGCAGATTGCCTACGGCTGCCGCTATGGTATCCCACACGGCATAGTCTGTTTCCTGGGTGAAATGATTCAGGAAAAAAAGCGCATCGACCGTATCGGAACGTCCCGCTTTGGCACTTTCAAACAGATCGGTCAGGACACCAAGCCTATCAAGCGGCTCAAGGTGCCCTTTATTTATAAGCTCGCCCAGCCGTTGGACATGTGTCGCGTTATAGGCGACCCGGTAAAAGCCGCTTTGCCCCCGGTTAAGCTTGAAATCGTTCACATCGTGCTTCGGCAAGCGGATGGACTCCGTCGAGAACGTCTCTGGCATGTCGGGGCCGGCCAGAAGCGGGACGGGCCAGCGATGCTGCGGCGTCTTGCCATGCTTGGGATTGTTGAAGAAACGCTGCTGAGCGAGTTCTATACCCCGTTCATTCACCACGACGTTTATCAGCGGAAAACCGGGTTGACTTGTCCACGAGTGCATGAAGTCGCGGACCGGTTTGCCGGAAATCTCTTCTAAACTGGCCCAGAGATCGACTGTATCGGTATTGTCATACTTGTGCGTCGTCAGATAATGGCGCAGACCGTCCCGGAATATGTCAGGGCCGAGGTATTCATGCAGCATATGGATTATGCTGGCGCCTTTGCTGTAGCTGATGGCGTCAAAGATAGTGCGTATCTCATCAGGATGATGCACCGGCACCTCGATGGGGTGGGTGTGTTCCAACGCATCCAGCTTGAGCCCTTGTTGCTGTTCATCCACGATAAACTGGGTCCAGACATGCCACTCCGGGAACAGATGGTCGACAGCCAGATACTCCATCCAACTTGCAAAGCCTTCATTCAACCATAAGTCTGTCCACCAGCGCATCGTCACCAGATTGCCGAACCATTGGTGGGTGAGCTCATGGGCCACCACGAGGGCTACGTACTGCTTGCTTGCTAAGGTCGTATTCTTGGGATCGACCAGCATGGCTTGTTCGCGGAAGGTGATGGCTCCCCAGTTTTCCATGGCACCGCTGGCAAAGTCCGGCAGGGCTATCAGGTCGCATTTGGCCAACGGGTAGTCAATGGCAAAGTAGCTGTTATAAAATTCGAGGCACTTGACCGCTACATCCAATGCAAAATCCGTAAAACGCACATTATCCGGCGTCGCATAAGTGCGCACGACGACACCGTCACGGGTCTTGGCTTCTTTATATCCAAGCTCGCCAAAGATGAAGGCCAGCAGGTATGTCGACATATGCGGCGTCGGCTCAAATGCGGTCGTGACACGGCCCTTTTTGGCTTTCTGACTCTTAACCTGTGTGTTTGACAGAGCGGTCTCGCCGGCCGGACTGGTCAACGTAAGTTCAAATATGGCTTTTGCCTCCGGCTCGTCAATGCAAGGGAAAGCCTCCCGGGCGTGATGGCTTTCGAACTGTGTCGCGATGAGGGTCTTCTGTTTGCCCTTGTGCTCGAATGTGCTTGGATAAACACCATTCATCTGCCGCGAAACGACCCCTTCATAAGTCAAGCGCATCGTATAGAGTCCGGGATACAACAGGTGCTTGGCGTGCAAGCGGACCTCGTCAAAGCCGTCGTGATGGTTAATACGGTCTATGATGATTTCCTGGTCGCCTTTCTTGTCGTGTCTGACGACGTGGGCAGCGGTAACTTTCAAACCATGCTGATGTAGAGTCAATCTTTGGCTGGGCCGTCCCGTTTTTTGCCCGCTGATGATGACAGTGCCATGAAAGGCCAGGCCCTCCCTGTCAACGTCCATATCCAATATATATTTCTTAGGCTGAAACTGTGTAAACAGCCTTTTAACATCTCTACTCATTACAACTATTGTACCAGTGAGATGACACATATTGACGAATGTGGTATAATATAGCAAATGACAATTCATTCTATTACGGAGACTAAACCGGTTAGTTTAGTAGAACGCCGGACAAGCGGTAAGTTCCAAGGAATAATGAAACATCTGGGCGATATGATGATCTCGGCTCCCTACAGGCCCGGCCACGAAAACCTCGGCAGGATAGACTCTGAACGTATGGCCTTTGATGGTTGGCGTCTGTCTGCACCTTGGCTCGATACTCCGGCGATTCGTGCAACCATTGATATATTCGGTTGTGTATCACGCCCTACCTGTTTCCGGGTCGTTCATTCCGAACACGCACCGGCGCCTGAAAAGACGGAGATTGAAATCAGCCGCCAAGAATTTGATATTGATTTCAATAGTTTCACTAACGCAGAAATCCATCACTTGCCCGACCCAGCCCTGCTGGCAGGCGAGCCTAGACCGCAGCCCTTACACGGCGAGGACGCATGGAAAGAACTGCAAAGAGTCATAAGGATGAGTGCTGTTGACGACTAAGCTTCCCACGGTGTATAATTGATGCAGATAGGTCGGCCACTCAGGTCGGCTTTTTTCATACCGGAAAGGTAAACCATATGGACCTAGATATCAAACAATTAGCACTAGCCGTCAAGACTATTGCGGAAGAGAAAAACTTGCCCGAGGACGTAGTGCAGGAGATAGTAGAACAAGCCCTGGCGGCTGCCTACCGTCGCGATTATGGCGAACGCGAACAGGAAGTACGCGTCAGCATGAACCTCAATACGGGTGACGTCGATGCCTATGTCAGTAAAGAGGTCGTCCAGACCGTCGGTGATCCTAACTTTGAAATCAGCCTCAAGGATGCCCAGGTGATGAAGAAGAATGCTAAAGTAGGCGACACCATAGAAGTATTCCAGAAAGTCGAATCATTCGGCCGCGTCGCGGCCCAGACTGCTAAACAGGTCATCCTGCAGCGTCTGCGCGAAGCCGAACGCGAAATCATCATGGTTGAATACGAGGACAAGATAGGTACCGTCGTAAACGGCATCGTCGCCCGTGTCGAAGGCAATATCGTCAGGGTCGACCTGGGCAAGGCACAGGGTATCATGCCTCGTAGCGAACAGATACAAGGGGAACGTTATTACCCAGGCCAGCGCATCAAAGTCTTCCTGAAAGACGTCGAACGCGGTTTCCGCGGCCCCCAGCTGGTCGTATCGCGCGGCAATACGCAGTTCATCGAATGGCTGTTCCGTGGCGAGGTGCCGGAAATGGAAAGCGGCGCAGTCGAAATCAAAGGTATCGCCCGTGAAGCCGGCGTTCGCAGCAAGATAGCCGTCGCCAGCAGCGTGCCAGGTGTGGACCCGGTCGGCACGTTCGTCGGCGGCCACGGTACACGCGTCAATGCCGTCATGAGCGAAGTTGGCGAGCAGGAAAAGATTGACATCGTGGTTTATAACGAAGACCCGGCCACGTATATCACTAACGCCCTGAGTCCGACCAAAGTGACCAAGGTCGAACTGGACGAGGAGCACAAGAAAGGCCGTGTTATCGTACCGGAAGACCAGCTGAGCATCGCCATCGGGAAAAGCGGCCAGAACGTCCGACTGGCCAGCAAGTTGACCGGTTACGAGCTGGATATCAGCGCCGAACAGGCTGATAAGCCGGCCAAAGAAACGGTCACCACTGTCGCCCCGCCTAAGCTCAAGAAGAAGGAACAGCTGGAAAGCGCGCTGCTGGAAGCTATCGAAGAGCATGGTACTGAAGAGACCAAGCCGGAATAGACTGAACATGTGCCATGACTGAAATTGCATCCAATCCGGGGAAGCCGGACGCGCTGGCGGCAGAGCTTGACGCAGAAGCGGAAACGGCAGAGGCGATACAGGAAATAGCTTGTCTGGAAGGGTTGGACCCTTGCCAGGTTGTCGGTATCGCGGTCGCGTTTTATAAAAGTCATCTGCAGGCCGAGCGGAACGGCTGGAGCGGACCGCTCTATATGCGGGCGTTACCTAAGCGGAAAGGCATAAAGAAAGTCATGGAAGCACTCGGCGGAGCGCTCGGTGTGAGCGAGACCGAAGAAAGCATGATATTAGCCGTACGCCCAGATGAGCCGCAAGCCGGACAAGAAGTGTAATTAGCACTCTTGACCTGCGAGTGCTAATTGCTATAATAGAAGCAGCGATTTTGTAACACGTCGCTGAAGGGTAGGAAAATAAATTGATGCCAAACAGTCCTGACTTCCAGGAATTTTTAAACCACCTTACGGATAACGCTTTGCAAAGCCTAAAGCACGCTGATGCCATAGCGCGCAGCTTCGGCAGTGCCTATGTAGGCACCGAACACCTGCTGCTGGGCGTACTGGCGCAAGAAAGCAGCATGGGTGCCAAAATACTATCAGACGCCGGTGTAACACTTGACCGTGCCCGCCTGGTGCTGAACCTGACGCCAAAGACGCTTGTTATTAATCTGGGCGGTAAAGGTCTGAGTGAGACCGCCAAGCTCACGCTCAAGATGGCCCAAGAGGTCGCCCAGGAGTTCAGCCAGGAATATACCGGCACCGAGCACATCCTTTATAGTATCCTTAGCCAGAAAAATGCCCGCGCGACCAAACTGCTCAGTGACATGAACGTCAATATAGACGGTCTGAACAACGAGTTGGAGCAGTTCTTAAACCGCCAACAGTATGAAGAAGACGGCGAAGCTGCCACTGACAGCCGCCGCCGCACCAAGAAACAGCGCAAGACAGCACTGGATTTCTTCGGGACGGACCTGACCGGTATGGCCCGCCAGGGCAAGCTTGACCCGGTGGTCGGGCGTGAACCACAGATAAAACGGGTGGTGACCATTCTCAACCGGCGTACCAAGAACAACCCGGTCCTTATCGGCGAGCCCGGCGTCGGCAAGACCGCCATCGTGGAAGGTTTGGCCCAACGGATAGTCAACGAAGACGTGCCTGACAGCCTGCTGGACAAGCGTATCGTCATGCTTGATCTGGCCAGTATGATAGCCGGGACGAAATACCGGGGCGAGTTCGAGGAACGGCTCAAGAAAGTCATGTCGGAACTTGAACAAGACAGTAAGACAATCGTGTTCATCGATGAATTGCACCTGATAGTCGGTGCCGGTGCCGCTGAGGGCGCCATGGATGCCGGCAATATCCTGAAGCCAGCGCTTGCCCGCGGCAAGATCCAGGTGGTCGGAGCGACTACCACTGCTGAATATACCAAACACATTGAGAAAGACGCCGCCCTGGAGCGACGTTTCCAACCTATCCAGGTGCCTGAGACCACGGTCCCCGAAACGTTAGCGATACTAAAGGGCCTACGCAAACACTATGAGGCTTTCCACGGCGTCAAGGTCAATGATGAAGTGCTGGAAGATACGGTTGTCCTGGCTAAACGCTATGTCAATGACCGTTTCATGCCGGACAAAGCTATCGACCTGCTGGACGAGACTGCCGCATATCTGCGCGTCGACAAGGGTGTCACCCCGCCCGAAGCACGTAAGTTGCAGAAGGAACTCAAACTGGTCAACATGCGCATCGACGAAGCGGTGGATGCTGAAGATTACGAAAAAGCTGCCAAGTTCAAACAACGGGCAAGCCAGATAAATGATGACCTCAAAGCCCTTGAGGCAAGCGGCAAGGCTGCCAAACGGCTTGTGATGTCCAGCGACGACGTAGCCGACGTGGTAGCCCGCATGACCGGCGTGCCGGTGAGCAAAGTTATCCGTTCCGAGGCCAAATACCTGGTCAATCTGGAAAAGAACCTTAGCAAATTTGTTATCGGACAGAACGAGGCCGTCTCTGCGGTAGCCAAAGCCGTCCGTCGCAACCGCTCGGGTGTCAGTGCTGAGGGCCGGCCCATCGGTTCATTCATCTTCTTGGGTCCGACCGGCGTGGGCAAGACCGAGTTAGCTCGGGTCCTGGCACGTGAATTCTTTGGGTCGGAAGATGCCCTTGTCAAGATTGACATGAGCGAATTCAACGAACACCACAATGTCTCCCGTCTGGTCGGCGCTCCAGCGGGTTATGTCGGCTACGATGACGGCGGGCAACTGACTGACAAGATACGACGTCAGCCGTACAGCCTAGTCCTATTTGATGAGATTGAAAAAGCCCACCCGGACGTCTTTAACATGCTGCTTCAGATGCTTGAGGACGGTGTACTGACCGACGCCAAGGGGCGTAAGATTGACTTCACCAACACCATCGTCATCATGACAAGCAACATTGGGGCGGAACGTTTGCAGAAAGAAGCCGCCCTCGGCTTCCAGGTCGGCGACGGCGTGGACAGCGGCGATTTGGATAGCTTGCATGAGGCCAACAAGGACAAGGTCCATGACGCGCTTAAGAAGATGATGCGTCCTGAACTATTGAATCGTATCGATAAGACCATCGTCTTTCGCGCGCTTACTAAGAAAGACATCCTGAAAATCCTTGACCTGCAATTGGACGAACTGCGCCAACGGTTGGTAAAACACGGCTTGGGGCTGCAACTTACCACCAGCGCCAAGGACTACCTGTTGGAAAACGGTTATGATTCTAAGAACGGCGTCCGGCCAATGCGGCGCTTGCTGCAAGATACGCTGGAAGACCACCTTGCGCTTGAACTGCTTGAAAGCAAATATCAGAAGGGCAATATCATCAAGGTTGCGGCAAAGGATAAAGAGCTGGCTTACACCGTCCTTAGCGAATAAGTTTCCCATGTTAAACTAGCCTATATGACAAGACTGGGAAGGTTCAGCAGCAGACTTATCGGCGGCTTGCTGGTAATCAGCATACCTTTGACCGTCTTTTGGCAACGCTGGAACATCTATGACAGTTGGCGTTTGCGTAATTATCAGGCGCCGGTTGCCATCGCACAGCTTGCCACTGACGACACCATGACAGATAAGACCAGACGTCTCTTTTATGTCAGCCATCCGGAGCTGGAGGACAAACAGACATTCAGTGGTAATTGCAAATCCACTGAAAAGACCATCGTACTGGGGTGCTACATTTTATGGAAAGGGATTTATCTCTATAACGTCACCGATGCTCGGTTGGCGGGAGTAGTGCAGGTCACGGCCGCCCACGAAACCCTGCATGCCGCGTACGACCGTTTAAGCCCAACCGAACGGACGCGTGTCAACAAACTCATAAACCAGGCCTACGGCCAGGTTACCGACCAGCGTATCAAAGATACGATTGAGGACTACCGCAAGAATGGTGCGGACACCACCAATGAACTCCATTCCATCCTTGGCACGGAGGTCCGCAACCTGCCGCCGGAGCTCGAGCAATACTACGCGCAGTATTTCAAGGATCGCAAGGCAATCGTAGGTTACTCGGAAAAATATGAGGCAGTGTTTTCGTCCAACAAAGCCCAGGCGGCAGCTTTTCTGGAGCAGATGAATGCCATAAAAGCCCAACTGGATGCGCTTAAATCGTCCATAGACAGCCAGGAAGCCCAGCTTAGCAGCCAGCGGGCAGCCCTGCAAGCTGACCGTAACAGCGCTAACACACCAGCTGGCGTCCAAGCATATAACGCGCGCGTTGATGCCTATAACGCCCAGGTCCGGACATATCAGCAGTCTATAGCCTCTTATAACGCTTTGGTCAAGCGCTATAACGACATCCTGGCCCAATACAACGCAGTCGCGAGCGAGGAAGGCGAGCTCATCAAAGCCTTGGATAGCCGCCCCACTAATGTACAAACCCAGTAATTTGTTAGACTAGTACTACATGGTGAAAAAAAATTCGGTCAGATATGTATGTAGTAACTGCGGAGCTATCAGTTCAACCTGGAGCGGCCGTTGTTTCAGTTGTGGTGAGTGGAATACGCTCCAAGAGCAGTTGGATGTCAGTAGCCAGAGTGCTGCAGGCGGCCATAAGCTGACCACCCAGACGGTCAGCGGCTCCCTGGCCAAAGACCATCCGCGGCTTAAAAGCGGCATCACAGAGATAGATAACGTATTCGGTAACGGCATCGTAGCCGGCAGCGTCAACCTGATTGCCGGGCAGCCTGGCATAGGTAAAAGCACGCTTTTGCTGCAGCTGGCCCATGAACTGGCCAAGAAACACAAGGTGTTATATGTCAGTGGCGAGGAATCAGCACACCAGATAGGGCTACGCGCCGAACGCTTAGGTGCGACCGGTAAGAATCTGCAGTTGGCTACCAGTAATAGCGCCGATGACGTAGCCCATACACTTGCTACGGGTGGTTATGAGTTGGTAGTGGTGGATTCCATCCAGACTATGAGCTGCAACGCCATCGCCTCAGCCGCCGGGACCGTCAGTCAGATAACCAACAGCACGGCTTTGCTTACTGTCGCCGCCAAAGCCGCCAATACGGCCATGATATTGGTCGGGCACGTCACCAAAGAGGGTTCCATAGCCGGCCCCAAGGTCTTAGAGCACGTGGTTGATGTGGTATTACAACTGGAAGGCGACCGCTACGGCGGTTTCAAGGTGCTGCGTGTGGTCAAGAACCGCTATGGCTCCACCAACGAGGCCGGTATCTTTGAGATGGGTGATAAGGGTCTGCTGCCGGTGGCCAATCCGTCAGCCGCATTATTGGCCGAGCGCCAAGCCAGCGACGGCTCAATCGTGCTGGCGACAATGGAAGGTACGCGTCCTCTGCTGGTGGAAGTCCAGGCTTTGGTAAACCGCACTAGCTACGGTTACCCCAAACGGGCCGCCAGCGGCATAGACTTAAACCGCATCAACCTGCTGGTCGCCATGCTGGAGCGCCGCACCAAATTGAACCTAGCGGACCAGGATATCTATATCAATATCGTCGGTGGCATCAGGCTGACTGAACCGGCGGCGGACCTAGCCATCTGTATGGCCATAGCTACCGCTAGCCGCGGTATGCAATTGAAACAGAACGCCGTGGTGTTCGGCGAGGTAGGCTTGTCCGGCGAAGTGCGCCATGTGCCGTTCATAGACAAACGAGTGGCAGAAGCAAAAAAGCTAGGCTTTGACGTTGCTATCGGACCAGTCATCAAAGGCAAACAGCCAGCCAAATACGCCGGCGTCAAAGATATTCGTTCGGCGCTGAATACGTTTTTGGCCAAAGAATAGACCCTAAAAGTCAACGGTGTTGGATTGGACGCTATTGTCCGAGGTTACGTATGCTTTTCGCCCTGTTCCTGTCACCGTTCTGGTGTCTCCGGGATTACCCACCGTGCATACAAAAGCAGGTGTTGAACTTGTTTTTATGCATATTTGATACGAAGAGGCTCCTGTAACTGTATTCCAGTTAAATTTGAAAGTACTACCGGTTGTGTTTGTCACTGTGAGGTTTATTACTAAAGGGCTGGGGGTCCCTCCAGTCCCCGTGACGGTCACCCCGTTTGATGACCCATCATAGAGCACACTGTCTATGACCTGAGCCGTAAAGGTCTTATCGCCGCTGAAGTTCTGATCAAACGTATAAGTCGCCGTTGGATTATCATTGCTCACCGGTGCGGAATAGACGACCTGTCCGTCCACCATGAAGTTGACCGTACCGGGGAACTGGTCACTGGAGAGAGGATGGGTGCCGGCTACCACGCTAGCTGTTAACGTATTACCTGACTGGGTGAGGCTGACTGCCGGTTTAGCGTCGTCGCATTTGTGAACGTCGTCCTTCTCCTGTGTGGTACCGGCTGCAGCTCCACCACCGACAAACTTATCGACGGAGAAGGTGTTACTGTCGGCGTTGCTGACCTGTTTGATGGCGCGCTGGGGCGTACATTCGGTCGCCAGCTTGTTGCTAACGGTATCTATGTTCTGATTGGCTCCACTGGCCTTACCCGGTTGTTTATACCAGGACGGGAAAAGGTCTGTGGCGGTGCTTGGTTCCACCGAGCCGTTACCGACATGGCTGCGGACAATGAAGGCCGGTAGCGTTTGCAAGCCGCTGGGTTTAACACGGTCTACCGGCGTAAGCGGGTCATGCATGGCCTTCATCCATCCACCCACTATAGGCTGTGTCATGACCTCCATGAAGCCGCTCATGACTCGCTGGCGGTTATGGTAGCCCACCCAGACGCCCGCGGCGTACTGTGTGGACATCATCATCATGAGGCCGTCTTTGGAGTCATTGGTGGTACCGGTCTTGACCCCGAACTTCCAGCCCTTATAACGCTGCGGTTTATTGCCGCCAGGGAAGTAGCTGGGGTTCGGATCGCTTATCATGTCATCGACGATATACGCGGTTTCAGGGCTGACGGCTTGGAAGCCCTTACTCGGCTTCCACTCGCTCAGTGTCTTGCCGGCTGAGTCTTGGACTTTCAGGATGTATGTCTTTGGAATATTCAGGCCATTGCGGGATAGGGTGGCGTAGCCGTGGACGTGCTCGTCCAGACGCAGGTAAGCACCGTCGCCGATAGCTGATGAAGCATAACAGGGCGACTGCTGGGTGTTCTGCGCGTCGTAGTAACACCTGTAGTTCCCGATAGTCGGGTCGGGTTTGCCGTCATCGCCATAATTTGTCATAAGTTTATGGGCGACATCAATTGTCTGGTCCACGCCTGCAATCAGCATGGCTTTGATAGCGGGGACATTGCGCGACCCGCCTAGGGCATAACGCAGCGTTTCCGGCCCAGGAAACCTAAAGTCGTAGTCATGCACGCAGTTACCTTTAATGCCGGTGGTACAAGGATAGCCTGGTATAGCCCCGTTGCTGTCATAGAGGACTGAGCCGGCACCAACGTTCTTCTGGGTATCTATAAGGGCGGTGTAGTCGTACGGCTTGAAGCTGGAACCGGGCGGCAGCTCTGTCCGGGCATAGTTGAATTCGCCGTGGTCAGGCTCATTGAAGTTATCACCGCCAACCAGGGCCACTACTTGTCCTGTCTTGACGTCTTCCGCCACGAAGGCTGCGGTGTCCCCACCCTGTCGGCGGACCTGCGGCAGGCCCTTTTGGACTTGCTGTTCAGCGATGTTCTGGGCGTTCAAGTCAAGCGTGGTGGTAACTTTCCAGCCTCCCAGCTTCACGCTGTTAGCACCCTTGATACGTTCCAACTCTTCTTTGGCGGTCAGCACGAACCACGGTGCCTTGATATTGTCATAGTGCTGCGGGCGGTCCTGTACCTCCGCCAGCACGGCGACTTTCTTGGCATCATCACGTTGTTTGGACGTTATCATATGTTGCTGTTCCATGAGATCCAAGATGTAGCGCTGACGTCCAATCAAGGCGTCTTTCTCAAAGTTCGTCTTGTTGTAGGGTGAATAGTAAGTAGGTGATTTGGGGATTGCTGCCAGCATCGCTGCTTGTTCCAGCGTCAGGTCTTTGGCCGATTTATGGAAATAGTCTTGTGAGGCGGCTTCGACACCGTTTTCTATGCCGCCGTAGGGTGCAGCATTCAGGTAACCGGTCAGGATTTCCTGCTTGGAATACTCACGTTCCAATTCCACGGAGAGGATGATTTCCTTGATTTTGCGCTTATATGTCTGTTCCTTACCTATATTTGTCTGAGTCAGACGGACAAGTTGCTGGCTGATGGTCGAGCCGCCTTGCGTACCGCCATGTCCGAAGACGTTGTTAAAGCCTGCCCGGATGATTCCGCGCAAATCAAAGCCGCCGTGTTTGAAAAAGTCCTTATCCTCAATCGCGATGGTCGCTTGCTTGATGGACGGTGATATAGCCTCGTCCTTGACCGGTATACGTTTTGAACCGTTGACATCCTCAAACAGCAAAGTCTGGCCGGTACGGTCGTAATAAAGAATACTACCGCCGATATTGTTGCCGGAAATGTCACGGATATTAGGCAGGTCTTTGCGGAAGTAAGCGAATATGCCCACCAGTAGCAGGAAGGTGACCAGGGCGCCGATACCGAAGAGTTTGAGAGCCATGATTGCGCCTTCGCGGCTGAACCAGTACCGGTAAAGACGTTTGGGTTGCAACCGGTAAAGCACGCGTTGCAAGCGGCCTTTGGGCATTCCGGCCAGCCGTTCCGCCCGTTTCTGGGCATAACTGGCATGTTTTGCTCGCAGTTTATCACCGATAGACCGGTTTATCCTGATGGTCTGACCGCTTTTGGTTACAAATGTGCTTTTACTTTTGCGGCCCAGGTTGCCACGCCCGCGCTTCCCACCTGATTTGTTCACCCTCATCTGGATTTACATGCTCCCATAGGTAATGCTGCTTATTATAGCAAATTATTGTGTCAGCCGGACATGAAAAATAGCTGAAGATACCGATGATAGGATATACTAAATTACAATGAGCCGGATGACATTATCAGAAGAATTACAGTGGCGCGGTTTTGTAAACCAGACGACGCTCAAAGCCACCACCGACCTTGATGATAAACCACTGACTTTTTATTGGGGTGTTGACCCGAGCGCGCCGTCTATGACCATCGGTAACCTAGCCGCTGGTATGATGGTGCGTCATTTCATTGAGCATGGCCACAAAGCCGTCCTGTTGGTAGGTGGCGCAACCGGTATGATAGGTGATCCCGACGGCAAGGCGGAAGAACGGACGCTGCTGTCTGTGGAAGAGCTGGAGCGCAATAAGAAAGCCATCGCCGGACAATACAAAAGTGTCTTTGGCGGCCAAGAATTCAAGTTGGTTGATAATTATGATTGGTTCAAAGGCATGGGCTATCTGGGGTTCTTACGCGACGTGGGCAAGCACGTGCCGATGCGCCAGATGCTGGGACGGGACTTCGTGCAGAAACGGTTGGCGGAAGATGGCCCCGGTATCAGTTACGCCGAGTTCAGCTACGTGCTTATCCAAGCCTACGACTTCTTATATATGAACCGGGAAATGGGTGTAAGTCTGCAGGTATGCGGGTCAGACCAATGGGGCAACTGTATCGCCGGCGTAGACCTGATAAGACGCATCAGCGGCAAGGAGGCCCATGTCTGGTCCGCACCGCTGGTCATCAACAAGACTACGGGTCAAAAGTTCGGTAAGACCGAAGACGGTGCCGTATGGTTGGATGAAAAGCTGACCAGTGTGTACAAGTTTTATCAGTTCTGGCTGAACGTTGACGACGAAGGTGTGGAAGATTACCTGAGGGTTTACACCATGCTTTCTAAAACCGAGATTGAGCATGTAATGACTGAGTTCAAGCAAAAACCGGAAGGACGGCTGGCCCAAAAGAGGTTGGCATATGAGGTAACAAAGCTGGTACACGGTGAATTGAGAGCCGATTCGGTAAGGCGTATCACGGAGGTTCTGTTCGGCGGGCAAGACTATACAACCCTATCAACTGCAGACTTTGAATTAATGGAAAAAGATTTGCCGCATGTACATATGAATCGAGAGGAAGATTTACTCATAGCATTGACCAAATCGGGATTGGCTTCTTCAAACAGTGAAGCTCGCCGCTTTTTAGAACAGGGAGCTGTCTACTTAAATGGTCAGCAGCAAACGAGCGAAAAAATCAACCATACCGACACTTTGGCAGGGGGTCACATGATACTAAGACGCGGTAAAAATTCTAACGCTATTCTCAAAGTCGGCTAGTGTATACTTGAATCTCGTTATGCCAAAAAACGTCAAAAAGGCCGACCAGTATGATGAAGGTAGTTACAATTACCTCCGTTATTGGGATGGCCGTGACTATGAACATGCGGCCGAGGAAATAGCCATCCGCCGGTTGTTGAAAGGCAAGCATTTCCGCACGGCTGCGGATATCGGCGGCGGCTATGGGCGTCTGTGTGTCTTCCTGGAAGAGTTCGCGGACCACATCACATTGGCGGAGCCCTCCAAACAGCAGTTGGATATAGCGGCGGACTTTCTAAAGGACCATCCAGAGATTGACCGTGTCCTGACCCAAGCCGACGATATCAAACTATCCGACGGCTCCCAGGAGCTTTTGACCATGATACGGGTCATGCATCACCTGCCGGATCCCACAGCCGAATTCAAAGAACTGCATCGTGTGCTTGCAGATGACGGTTACCTGTTGCTCGAGGTTGCTAACTACGCCCATGCGCGTAACCGCATCAAGCATTTTTTCCGTGGACGGCGGCTTCCAGCAGAGCCGGTCGATATCCGGTCCAAAGAAAATCGCAAAGATACCGAGATAGCGTTCGTGAACCACAACCCCCGTACGGTCATAAAACAACTGGCGCATGCCGGTTTCAAAGTAGAGAAAATCCTCTCCGTCTCCAACTTGCGCAGTCCGGGCCTCAAAAAATTCATCCCCAAAAGTCTCATGCTTTCCTTAGAAAAAATTATGCAGCCAACACTTGCAAAAACCTACTTCGGCCCCAGTATTTTCTTCCTCATCCGCAAAGCAAAATAACAAATTCACATTTCCTCTCTCTGATAAAGGACGGACCTTTATCAGGGTATGGAAATGTGAATAGGGTGACGTATACTGTTAGTTATGACTTTGGATAGTCCGGTGACGGAGATTAAGGGCGTCGGTGACGAGGTTGCTAAAAAATTGGCGGTACTGGGTGTCAAAACCGTTCGGAACCTCATTGATTATTATCCCCGTCGGTATGATGACTATTCAGACGTTCTGCCCATTAACCAGATAAAACCGGGCGCGGTCACCATCAAAGCTGCCATAAAACAGGCGCGGGGACGATATGTGCGGCGCGGTCTGCATATTACTGAGGCAGTAGCCAGCGATGACACCGGAAGTGTGCGCCTTATCTGGTTCAACCAGCCCTATCGGACGGCTGCCCTAAAGGCGGGCAGCGAGTATTACATTTCCGGGGGATTCGCTCTGCGCTATCAGCGTCTCAGCATTCAGAACCCCTCCGTCGAGCTGGTGAGCAGTTTCCCCGTGAATACTGCACGTATCGTGCCGGTCTACCGCGAGACCAAAGGGTTTAAGTCAGCTCAGATACGGCGGGCACTGCGCGACGTACTTCCGTTGCTGCGCACCATGTCAGAGACGTTGCCGGTCTGGATAGTGCAAGAGGAGCGTCTGATGACGCGGTCGGAAGCATTGGAGCAGATGCATTTTCCCGCGGGACCCAGAGATTTAGCGGCAGCGAAGCGGCGGCTTGGGTTTGAAGAGGTGTTCGCCCTGACCTTGGCTGCGCTGCTGAATAAGTATGAGCTGATGCGGGAAGAAGCAATCAGTATAGCCTTTGACGAAAAACTGGCGCGTAGTTTCGTCAGCCACCTGCCATTCCAACTAACTGCCGACCAAAAACGTGCTATCTGG
>DATIHP010000061.1:0-6911 GCA_035480495.1 Saccharimonadales bacterium (SeqCode) | reverse complement strand
GGGTTTCGGGCTCAGTGGCAGGCTGCTCAACAGCCGGGTCTTCACTTGCAGGTGGCGGAGTTTGGATTGGATCGGGAGCTGGATTAGGATCTGGCTCTAGAGCGGGATCAGGTGGAGGAGTTTCATCCACGGGAGGCACTATATATAGCGGATCGGCCTGTGGCGAAGGTTCGGTACTTAACGCAAAATCGGCGGCATTATTGTTCGTATCCACAAAGTTGCCGTCGGCGTCCACATTACGTTTAAGGCTTTTGCCGCCGCCAGGTGCGGTGGCGGGCGCATTGCCTTCGGCCGCGTTCGCAGTCGTTCCCCAGCCCAAGGTATCATGTACGTCCGGAACTGTCGGGATAGTATTATTTATGATTCTGATATGTCCGGCACTGTCCGAAAATCCAGCACTGAACGTATCGATTCCCAGGGGCGAACCGTCAGTACCAGTTGTGGGCGTCCCGGTAAATTTATCGCTTACTAACAAGAAGCGACTATGGCTAGCCAGGATACCGTGCAATGTCACCTTGTCACTCCATGTAGTACCGGTCGCCGATTTGTATTGCAACTTCCAGCTGGACATATCAATCGGAAGCTCTGTAACGTTATAAAGTTCTGCGAATTCCTGGTCCGCCGCTCCTGTCGTTCCGGAGCCTCTCACCTGTAGCTCTACAATTAAGATATCGGGTGCCCCTGCTTGAGCATAAGCGTCCGTAGGTATCAGAAGCATTATGCTGGTTATAAGACCTATTACCAGACCCACCCGTTTCATAAGCTCAGATTATAATCAGTTATTTCTCAGGCGCAATATTTTTCCACAGTTTTAGCTGCGGTATACTAATAAGCACAATGCTACAGCTCAGCAGCACGCTTTTGAACCAGTCCGTCCTGTCGCTCCGTACCGGAGGCCAGGTAGCTATGGCGCTCGAGCCGATTATCAACCCTAAAAACCTCAAAGTTGAAGGGTTTTATTGTGAGGATCGGTTTGAAAAGCAGCAGCTTATTCTCTTGGCTCAAGATATCCGCGACCGCGTAGAACGCGGGTTCGTGATAAACGACCATGAAGTACTGGCAGACCCTACTGAATTGGTACGTTTAAAGCCGATTCTTGACCTTAAGTTCACGCTCATAGGCAAACCGGTCGTAACCGTCAACAAGCAACGCCTCGGAAAAGTAAATGACTATGCCGTAGATGATGTAGCCATGTATATCCAGAAAATCTATGTCGGGCAAAGCATCATAAAGAGTCTCGCCAGTGGCAGTCTGAGCATCGACCGCAACCAGATAGTGGAGATTACTGACAGGAAGATCATCGTGCAGGACCCGTTAAAACCGTTGGAAAGCGCTGCTCCGGCGGCAGTACCGTCGCCTGCTGCATAAAATCACTCCTCTGTCTTCATTGCTTCCTTGATATCACCGTACCCATAGCCCTGCCTCAGAAGGTATTGCATAAGCTTCATGTCGTCCTTATATCTGGTCTGTGCGCGCTTGCGTGAAATCAGACCACGCAGCACTTCCAACTCATCGGTTTCATCCGCGGCAAGGACCGCATCAATGATTTCATCGGCCACTCGTTTTTGGCGCAGTTCCTGTACCAGGCGGCGCTTACTTGTGCTCTTTAGCAGGCGGCGGTTCTCTACCCAACGGCGTGCAAAGTCTTCATCATTGACATATCCCCTTTCGCTTAACTTGTTAAGTATTTGCAGTATGGCGGCTTCGCCATGTTCTTTCCGTTTCAAATAATCACGCAGTTCCCATTCACTGCGGGGACGACGCATGATAAGGTTCAGCGCCCGGTCATAGCCTTTGTCTATGACGGCTTTATCTTTAAGATTGGTCAGTTCATCTGCCGTAACTTCTTGGTTAACTCGTAAGCCGGTTGCCAACAACTCACTTTCAGACAATGAGAATGTGTATTTTTTATCAACATAAATGCTATATCGGTCTGCCCGTCTGATTTGCTGCTTAATATCGGTTACCTTCATAAAACCTTGTAAAGTAACCCGAACATGGTGCCAAACCACACTACTTCAGCTGCAATGCCCCATGGTCGCTCACACCACTGGATTTTCTGATGAAATCGTGTAATGACACCGGCAGCTGGAGGTTCCTTGCCATATCTTTCAAAACCAAAATATCGATATGGCCATAGGAAATCTGGTGACAAAGCTGCAAACCCTGCCACATAAGGCAAGATGCCACGATGGCGTAACACATATAACACCACTAAAAGAGCCGATATATTAAAGAATCCGTAAACATACGTTAACTTATGGCTGAGGGCAGGTCCAAAGCCGCGTTCTGGGTACCCAAAATGAGGCAACGCATCAAGAACAAAGTGAGAAAGATACGCCAAAGGCAGGGCGAGAGCCGGTTGCTTAACAGCAATCGCTATTATCGCTCCAGTTAGTACATGGTTTGTAATCGACACTAGGTCTTCCCTGTTTATTCTTCTTTTTTGGCGGCCTCGGTGACCTGTTTGGCGATTTCGTCCAGGATTTTAGGATTCTTTTCTAAGTATTCTTTGGCAGCTTCCCGTCCCTGGCTGATTTTTTCCCCTTTATAGGCGAACCAGGCGCCACTTTTTTCTATGATGCCTCGCTCCGTTGCCAAATCCAGTACATCGCCGGATTTGCTGATGCCTTGGTTGTACATGATGTCGAATTCCGCCTGGCGGAACGGCGGTGCTATCTTGTTTTTGACTACTTTGACCCGGGTGCGGTTGCCAACGATTTCCTCGCCCTGTTTTATCTGGGCGATGCGGCGGATGTCCATGCGCACGGATGCATAAAATTTCAGGGCATTACCGCCGGTAGTTGTTTCCGGGTTGCCGAACATGACGCCTATTTTCATGCGTATCTGGTTGATGAAGATGACCGTGGCGTTACTGCGGCTGATGATACCGGTCAGCTTGCGCAAGGCCTGGCTCATAAGGCGCGCCTGCAAGCCCATATGGCTGTCGCCCATGTCGCCTTCTATCTCAGCGCGCGGTACCAGGGCGGCCACGGAGTCGACCACGATGAGGTCCACCGCGTTGCTGCGCACCAAGGTCTCTACGATTTCCAGGGCCTGTTCGCCATTATCAGGCTGTGACAATAACAGATTGCCGGTATCGACACCGATACGCTTGGCATAGGCCGGATCCAACGCATGTTCCGCATCTATGAAAGCGGCCGTGCCGCCCTGTTTTTGAATCTCGGCGATGACATGCAGTGTCAGTGTTGTCTTTCCGGATGACTCTGGTCCGTAAATCTCGACGACGCGTCCTTTGGGGATGCCGCCGCCCAGCGCAATGTCCAGGCTCAGACTGCCGCTCGGTATGCAATCCACTTGCACAGCTTGTTGGTCGCCAAGTTTCATGATAGAGCCTTTGCCGAATTGTTTTTCAATGGTCTCTACCGCCAAGCCCAAGGCTTTGGCGCGTCCGGTCACTTCTCCGGCATCCGGTTGCTGCTTGGTCTTATCTGCCGCCATGGTCAAATCCCTCCTGGTTAGTCGTCACGTGTATCGCGTACTGATTATACCAAAAGAAGTATGGCGAAAAATTGCTTATGGTTACTCCCGGTCGTCCTACGCTGGTATGACGGTTGTGCTTACATTATAATGAAAGCCAATGCGTATTTCTGACGCCCTCGTCGAGAAACTTCTAACTGGTGCCGGCAAAGCTACTGCCGAGCAATTGAAGGGTTTGCGCGAACAAAAGACGGCGGAGAAGAAACCCCTTCAGGACCTGGTCATCCAAGGCAGCATCATTACAGAGAAGGATCTGACCAAGCTTTACGCCAAAGAAATAGACATCCCGTATATAGAGCTCAACCCCAAGGAAATCAAGCGGGAAGTCTTGCGGCTGATTCCGGAGCGTATCGCCCGGCAGTACAATGTGGTGCTGTTCGACGTAGAAAAAGACGGAAGCAATCTGCTGGCCATGGCAGATCCTGACGATATCCAGGCCATCAGCTTCCTGCAGAAGCAGCTGGGCGGACAGATTAAGGTCTCGGTGGCTACCAATAGCAACGTCCAAGCAGCATTGGACCAGTACCGCGGGAATATCGGCAACGAACTGACCAAGGTCATATCGCCTGATGAAGAACCTGAAGATGAGGAAGAGGAAATTGACGAGGCCGACCTGGCAGAGGATTCGCCCATCGCCCAGACGGTCAATCTGCTGATTGAGTATGCTATCCGCTCAGGTGCCAGTGATATCCATATCGAACCGCGTGAGAGCTATGTCAGTGTCCGGTACCGGGTGGATGGTATCTTGCGCGAAGCCAACAAACTACCTAAGAAAGTCCACGGCGCATTGGTCTCGCGCATCAAAATACTATCCAACCTGAAGATTGACGAACGCCGTGCCCCGCAGGATGGCCGCTTCAAGATACAATTGGGCGGCGAAATGTATGCCTTGCGCGTCTCCACGCTACCGATAACCGAAGGTGAAAAAGTGGTCATGCGTATCTTGAACGAGTCTTCCACCGCTGCCACGTTGGAAGAATTGGGTTACTGGGGAATCAGTCTGGATAATATCAACAGGGCTATCTTGCAGCCCCATGGCATGATACTGGTAACCGGCCCGACTGGGTCGGGCAAATCAACCAGCCTGTTCAGCGTGCTGAGTCTGCTTAATAAGCCGAGCATCAATATCTCAACCGTCGAGGATCCGGTGGAATACAAGATAGCCGGCGCAAACCAGGTACAACTGAATCCTCAGGCCGGTATGACCTTCGCCACAGGACTCCGCGCCCTCATGCGCCAAGACCCTAATGTCATCATGGTCGGCGAAATCCGCGACGGCGAAACGGCTGATATAGCCGTCCAGGCCGCCTTGACCGGACATCTGGTTTTCGCGACGCTACACACCAATAATGCCGCGACCTGTCTGCCGCGTCTGTTGGATATGGGTATCGAGCCGTTCCTTATCGCCAGTACCGTACGTGCTGTCGTCGGTCAGCGTCTGGTACGCCGTCTGTGCGTGGACTGCCGCAAAGTCATCACGCCGGATGCGCCCATACTGAAACAACTTGCCGATATCTTTGAGATTGACCAACCGGGCGTAATGAAACACATTCATGAGCTGGAACAACAGGCTTTAGCCGGCGGCATCGGCAAGGCTAATACCGGCAAGAGCACGGCCGACACGTCGGAACTTTCAACGACTGAGAGTAAGATTACCAAACTGTATAAGGCAAGTGATGACGGTTGTGAAAGTTGCGGCCACAGCGGCTACAAAGGTCGCCTTGGTATTTACGAAGTCCTTGGCAATTCACTGGACGTTCAAAAATTGATTGTCTTAAACAGCACGAGTGATGATATCCAGGCCCAATCCATCAAGGACGGTATGATTACCATGCAGGTAGACGGTTTCATAAAAGCCCTGCGGGGGCAAACCACCATAGAAGAAATCCTACGGGTGACGAGCGAGAAATAAGATGAAATTTGCATATGTCGCTACAAACAAAGAAGGGAAAACCGTACGCGGCACCGGCGAAGCGGTTGATAGAAGCGCGCTTTTTAACAGTCTTGCCAAACAAGGCCTTAGGCCGGTGATTATTAAACTTGCCGGGGTCAAAAGCGGCACCCATAAGCGTAGTAAAAAAGTCAAACTTAAGGAGCTAGTGATTTTCACCCGGCAGCTTTCAACTATGATTTCGGCCGGGGTGCCGCTGACCCGGGCCCTTTCGACCATGCAGACCCAAGCCGAAAGCAAATATTTCAAACAGGTTATCGGTGGTGTGACCAAAGATATCGAAGGCGGTATGGCGTTAGGGGATGCTTTCAGCAAGTATCCGACTGTTTTTTCAGAAGTCTATATCAATATGATACGCGCCGGTGAGACGGGCGGTATTCTGGATGAAATCCTGAAACGGTTAGCAGCCCAGGTGGAGCAAGATTCCAGTATGCGCAAGAAAATTAAAAGCGCGGCGATGTATCCCATGGTAATCTTCAGCATCACTATCATAGCTTTTTTTGGAATCATGATTTTCGTCATCCCAAAGATAGCCAAGATTCTAAATGACTTGGGCGGACCGAATGCCAAACTGCCGGTTTATACCCGCGCCTTGCTTGGAATCAGCGGTTTCATGCAACACTACGCGATATTCGTCGGAATCGGCCTGTTCGCCATCATTTACGTGACCAGACGCTACATTAAGACCCCGGCCGGCAAATATAAGTTCCATGCGCTACTACTTAGAACACCCATCCTGAAAGGTGTCATCGTGAAGGTCGCTGTGGCCCGCTTCGCACGCACGTTTGCATCGCTTATGTCAGCCGGCGTCAGTGTGCTTGATGCATTGGAAGTCACAGGCGGAGCTATTGGTAACAAGGTCATCGAAGGCGAACTCAAAGAAGCTGCCAAAGCTGTCAAGAACGGTAAACAGCTCAGCGAACCCCTCAAAGACAGCAAACACTTCCCGGCCATCGTTTCCCAGATGCTGGCCATTGGCGAGGAGACCGGTCAGATTGATACTATTCTCGTGAAAGTAGCTGATTTTTACGAAGAAGAGGTCGAGGTGCTGATTGATGGCCTGAGTGCATTGATTGAGCCGCTTATGATAGTGGTCTTGGGCGCCCTTGTTGGCATCATTGCCGCCAGTGTGATGGGTCCCATCGCATCGCTCAGCAAAAACATAGGTAATAATTAATGCTGCGCAAAGTAATTATGAACGAGTCCGGCTTTACGGCTGTAGAAATCCTGCTGGCGGCTATCATTTTCCCATTGATCGTCGTCGGTTTATCAAATTCGTTCGATGCAGTCAGCAAAACCTATACCACGGCGAAACAGCTGAATGAGATATATGCCGTGCTCAGTACCTGCCCCGAGCTGGACCGCGCCCTTGACTACACCAATCTGACCAATTCTTCCAACTGCTTCCCTAATAACACCTTCGTAGCCGAGGGTGCCAGCGGCGTCACATATACGTACA
>DATIHP010000060.1:0-3594 GCA_035480495.1 Saccharimonadales bacterium (SeqCode) | reverse complement strand
GACCTACAGGGTCGGTTAGACTAGGGTTCGGCGCAGGGTCTATTCCGTTTGTGGGTAGTGCGCACGGAGTGGAGTATACGTTCAATGTAACGAAAAGCAATGAGCAGTTCGGAGACGTAATTACCTGCTATAAAGGTAGTGGCACATACAGTGTCATCTACTACAACACCAGCAGTAGTGAAGTAGTAGCGAAGCTGCAGGTACGCAAAGGCAAGCGTTGGATAACGCAGAAGCGTAACGCGTCTGCTTTTATGCCAGCAGCGTCGACCGAACCTGAAGACCCGTTCAGCGGCTCACCGTTTGAGCTATCGCCCTGGTTTCACAGGTATCTCTACAGCAATTTCGGTCCCGTCAGTACTTTGGGTCCAAAACGTAGAGTTACTTACGAAATCAAACATGGCAATAAGGTGCTCGAGCAAGGTCTGGTGTCGAAAAAACCATGCGACAAGAAAAGGTATTTCTGAACACCCCATATCTGTCCACCGCGACCAGCAACTTGTTTAACAAGTAACTGGACGCCTATCCCGTCGCACTCTGATATATACCTCTTAATTGAGGATCAGAGTTGCGGCGGGTTTTTTCTATATAATCCAGATTTTACGGCCTTCGGCTTCAGCGAACCGCCTGGCTTCTACGATTGAATGCTGGGCTTCTTCGTATTTTTTCTGTTCTTCTTCGGGTAGCCTTGCTATCGCCGCCTCAGGATTAGCCATAGTCTCTGCAAAAATTTGGATTTGCTCGTCGGTCATCTCCTCTATGGCTTCGCTATTCTTACGAGACGGTAATTTTTCCATATAAATATTATAACAGTGGGTTGATAATGGTGGGTGATGAGGGATTCGAACCCGCGACCCCCTCGGTGTAAACGAGGTGCTCTAGCCAGCTGAGCTAATCACCCACGGTCTATGATTATATCATTGGTGGGGACGAGAGGACTTGAACCTCCACAGGATTGCTCCCACTACCACCTCAAGGTAGCGCGTCTACCAATTACGCCACGTCCCCATGATAAGACCATCATATCGTATCTGTTCCGCTATCAAAACTCAAGCCGCCGGTGCTAGCTCCGCGGCAGGTGGTCGTACAGGTGGTCCAGGCCGTAGTCGGTGCGGATCAGTTCTTTGATGTCATCCAGCGAGCTGCCGAATTTGACACCGGGGTTCAGTGTGCCATACGGATCAAAAATCTTTTTAACTTTAGCCAACAGAGCATAGAGTTCCGGACCATACACGGCTTCCAGATATGGTGTCCGTAGGCGGCCGTCGCCGGCCGTGGCGCTGATGGTGCCGCCCAGATCCATGATTAGTTTTTGGTAGGCTTCTATTAGGCGAAAGACCTTCTGGCGGTCGCCGACCTGGCCCAGGTTGAGCTTAGGCTGGAAATGCAGACTGCCCTCGCCGGCGTGGCCCCAAACGGCAGCTTTGACGTTATCGGTTTTAAGAAGCTCGTAAATGCCCTCCAGATAGGCCCGCAACTGGTCGGGCGCTACGGCGCCATCACCGATGATAGGCACGGCGTGCAGCAAGCCTTCGTTGTGTGATAGCAAGGTGCCGCTGGCCTCGCGCAGCTTCAGGAACTGCTGTTGCTGCTCCGGGCCGATAGCCGTTTGGACGCCGGTGGCATATTTTTCAAAAATCTTTTCGGCTTTTTTGGTAAGTTTCTTGAGGTGCCGCTCGCTGTTATCAAATTCTACTATCAATACGGCCGTCGGGAATGGCGGTTTAATAACTTCGGCCAGTTGATTAGGGTTAAGGGCATGGATCTGCTCTAACAGATTGCCGTCCACCAGCTCAATGGCGCTTGGCATTTCCGATGGGTTGTCGCGCAACTCCAGCACGCAGTCCTGCAGCTGCTGCAAGCTGTCAAAATTAGCCATCATGAGCGTAGTGGTCGGGTTATGCAGTTCGGTTTTCAGAACAGCCTCCGTTACAATACCAAGTGTCCCCTGGCTACCGACAATCAGTGGTGTCAGGTCAAGCGAACCGTCTTGGTGCTTGATGTTCAGCAGATCGTAACCAGCATTATTTTTGATGACGCTCATTTTCAACCGTTCCACCAGTGAACGTTGCTCTTCCAACAGCGTATCAATAGAGCGGTAAATCTCGCCTTCAAAGGTGGCCAGGCCAAGCTTCTTGCTTAATTCGCGTTTATTCAGCCGCTTAGTCTCAATGACTTCGCCGTTAGCCAGCACAACGCGCAGGCTTTGGGTGCTAGCCCGCATGTCCCCGTATTTGACGGATTTTTCACCGGAGCTGTTATTGGCAATCGCGCCGCCGACACTGGAATATTCCAGCGAAGCCGGATAGGGTGGCAGAAAACGGCCGTGGGTGTGCAGAGCTTGCTGCAGCTTACCGAAATTTATGCCCGGCTCGACGGTTACAGTGTTGGCTTTGGTGTCCAGCTCCAGGATACGGTTCATGTGTGCCGGGAAGACCAGCATGATGCCAGCACCCAGTGCCGCGCCGGACTGGTCGGTGCCGTTGCCGCGGGCGGTCAGCGGGATCACCCGCCCTCGCTCAGCTAATTGCCAGGTGAAACGGGCGGCTTTGCGGACATCGTTTTCTCCCCGCGGATAAGCGATAAGTGCTGGTGCCAACTGCAAGATGCTATTATCGGTCGCGAAATAACGGCGGGCATCGGTGCTCGTCATCACTTCGCCTACCAAATGTTCCTGCAAATAATGCGCAACTTTGCTCATTAGGCTATTGTACCCTCTTCAAACTCTCGCATAGCGTTATAACAGATATGATAACATACCGACTGACCTGTTAGTGGTTTTGGTGCGGATAAGAGGACTTGAACCTCCACGTCCCGAAGGACACTAGCTCCTGAAGCTAGCGCGTCTACCAATTCCGCCACATCCGCGCGTAGAGACCATCATATCGTATCTGTTTTGGAGTGAAAATTCAACCGGCATATACAGGAATAGATAATGTGGACAATTTATCTAATTTGTTGTACTGTGGTATTCATGCGTGAATTATCCCCACGAGAAAAACGCTCTAAAGCGATGTTCGGCACAAAAGACGCGCTAGACGTCTTCGGTGCAGTCAGTAGCTACTCAACTGATCCGCCTGAAACATTTAGTGTCCAGGGCGTACAAGAACAATTTTTTGACCCGAGAACGGTCAGTATCAATTCAATTAGGCGGCACATCACGAAATTGGAAAAACTTGAGGCCATTGAACGAGTACAAAATGAAGGTCCTGCATACCTTTACCAGCGCCTGGAAGATCCTTTGTGGAATTTAGTGACAGCTATGGTCAGCAGCGAGATAGATCGATCCTTGGATGCGTAGCTAGTCAGTGACTTTGGCTTCGTGGATTTCCCAGTTTTGGACGTTGTTGAAACGGCTAGCCGGGGAGTTGATGGCGTGGTCACTCAAGCCGGCCACTGGCCCGTTCGTCAAATATAGGAAGCGCGGTTGGTAGAGGCCCAGCGCCGGGTAATCTTGCTGCCAGGCCTGTAAGAATGGCCGGTATTTCACGACCCGCAGCTGCGGTTCCGAGCGACTGCGCCCAGCCACTAGCGCGCTATCGGCGGCCGAGTTCTTGTACTCTGATAAATTCAGCCGGTTGGAGGAACGGACGTCGG
>DATIHP010000059.1:0-6547 GCA_035480495.1 Saccharimonadales bacterium (SeqCode) | reverse complement strand
CCAATTTTAGAGCAAAACACGTCAAATTGCAAGTAAATTAGTGAAGTCCAGCAGGACTTATAATTGTTGGGAGATTTCGCGGGCCAGGTTGGGATTCCACATCGGGCCGGTGCAGGCCTGGACGAGGTCTGCACCCGCGTTGCGGTAATCGAAAAAATCTTCAGGAGTCATGACGCCGCCGATGCCGGCTATCTCATAACTATAATTTTTTTGTTTACGGAGTGCGTCCATCCGTTTCACCATATCGATTCCAGCCCACTTGATGCCGGCGCCGCATAAGCCGCTGCTGAGCCGGCCCTCACCGGGGAGCGCTTGTCCGCCTTGTTTGTTATAGATCTTCGCGGGGATGGTATTGATGAGGGCGACCGCCTGGATCCATGGCTCAACCTGGGCCATGATGTTTTCCAGCAGTGATTGCTGTTTGTCCGTAAAGTAGCCAAGCTTGATAATGAGCGGTGTGTCGCCGATAGCCTTGCGGGTGCGTTCGATGATGCCGATGACCGCACTGGGTGTGTAACAGACGATACCTTCACCGACGACGTTCGGACAGGACAGGTTCAGTTCGATTATCTTGGCCCCGGAATCTGCGGCAATCTTGGATGCATCCGCGAAATCCTGCCAGAATTCCTCTGAACTCATTTCTTTTCTGGCAGTGCCAAACGTACTGGCTACCATGACCTGGCCTTTGTGCGCCGAGACAACCGCCTTTTTCATATCATCTGCCCAGAACTTAGGACCACGGCCGGGGTTGCCGAACGAATTGGTAATGACCAACTTTTTGATATCGGTCGGGAAATCATCCAGCATAGTGAGGCCCTTTTCGGCTTTTTCCAAGCTGACATCGCCATCGGCGTCTATGGGGATGACATTGGGAAAAGGATTAGCCGGGAAAGCTACAGTACGCATGGTTTTGTAATGAACGACATCATAACCCCAATCAAAGGCGGCTTTCACATGTTTGCCGGCCGGCAGCGGCCCGGCCGCTATGCCGAAGGGCACATAAATCGGGAATCCTAAGAACGAAAACCGTGGCTCGCCTATCCGTTGTAGTGGCGGTATCTCATCAAAAAAAGGTCCATCGTCAATATTTTCATCAAAGGTCTTGGCCGGGTCGTAGAAAAGTTGTGCCATGGCTGATTTAAGGATACCATACAGGGTAATGATGTGTGCGAGGCCTCTATGATGCAAGCAAAGGATAAGTTTTTTGTGGCAATTGATGTCGGCACTATTGATGAAGCAAAGCGCTTGATGGACAGCCTAGTGGACTTGGTGACGCATGTGAAGGTTGGTTTGCAGCTTGCCACGCGCAGCAGTTGGGGGGAAGCGGTCGCGGCCGCTCATGAGCGTGGTTTCAGAGTGTTTTGTGATACGAAATTTAAGGACATACCGAACACTATGGAGCAAGCCAGCTTCGCGCTCACCCAGCACAAACCGGAATTCTTCACGGTGATGTCGGATAACAGCCAAGCTGCCCTCGAGGCTGTTCGGCGCGGTGTTGATAAAGCTGCAGAAGGGCTCAAATTAGTTGAAAAACCTAAAATTATCGGTGTAGCAATGCTGACATCTATCAGTCCAGAAGAAGGCAGAGAGATTTACGGTGGCAACCTGCAGGAAAAGGCGTTGCAATTTGCCGGTAACGCCGCTGATGCCGGCTTGGAAGCCTTGGTATGTTCGCCTGAGGAAATCGGATTATTTCGCTCCCAACCAAAACTCAACGACGTAATCATAGTGACTCCCGGTGTGCGTCCCGCTTGGGCTGCCGCCCACGACCAACAGCGGTTCGCTACGCCGGCTGAAGCTATTAAGAAAGGTGCGGATATGCTGGTTATCGGACGTCCTATCACTCAACCACCATCAGAAATCGGCTCAACCCAGGAAGCCATCAAAAGGATAATCGGTGAAATTGAGGAGGTCTTATAATGGACGTACGCACAGAATTGGAAAAAATCGGATGCATTTATACGGGCCACTTCGTGGGCGTCAGCGGCAAGCATCTGGCCGGTTATTGCAATATCGACCCGCTGTTGCCACATGTCACGCTTGTAAGCAAATTTATCAAACAGCTAGTTGATTCATTCAAAGACGACAACATAGAAACGGTAGCTGCTCCAGCAGTAGGAGCAATCCCATTCTCACATTGGGGCGCCCATCACCTGATGGAAGCGACCGGTAAAGAGATTTACGGTGTTTGGGCGGATAAGGTTTCTGGGACAGTCCAGCGGGAATTCGTATTCGAAAGGGAAGGCTTCATCCAGGCGGTAAAAGGCAAAAAAATTCTCATCCTGGAAGATATGATAAATCAGATGGCTTCCATCAAGGCTATGATTAAGACCGTCAATGAAGCAGGCGGTATAATCGTGGGCGTAGGTTCGGTGGCTGCCAACAAAGGTGTCAGTGCCGAAGCTCTTCAAGTCCCCAAATTCGTCCAATTATGTAGTGTCGAATACGACGTATGGGAGGCTGATGACTGTGCCAAAGAGGGTTTATGCTCAAAAGGCGAACCAATCGTTATAGATATCGGCCATGGCGATGATTTCATGAAAGCGCATCCCGACTATAAGGGTGGCTCTGTGGAACTGCTCAGTAAGTAAGGTTTACCTACTCCCACTCGGTCGTAGCTGGGGGTTTGGCGGTAAGGTCCAAAAAGACCTGGCTGATGCCGGGTACTTCCGCCAGGATGCTTTCGGCAGAGCGCCGGATGAAAGCTACAGCTATATCACGTCCCGGCAGCATGGGTTGGACGGTCATGAAGGTTGAGGTAGTGACGGGGCGGAGCACGATGGAACGCTCGTCGGGTTTGTTGAATGACAGTGGCAGAAGTACGACTGGGAACTGACTGATATCTTTCATGACGCCGTAAGCGCGCATCTCTTCCCAGACAATCCTGTCAGCATGCCGGAGCTGCTGGATAGCATCCGGCTGCAACAAAGTTGGCGTAACGGCGGGTTTATTGATTTTTTGGTCTCCAAGGGCGATGACAACCCGGTTGACATCATCACGGAAGGTCGCTGGCAGGTCTTTGGCAAGCGTACTCAGCACGTCCCAGGAGGCGTCAGTCTGTAAGGCAACTGGCGCCAGATGCGAGCGTTCATCGCCGCCGACACCTACATTTCGCACCGGCAATAATTTAGCCACGATATCCGCGCCTAATTTCTTATCATCTATGTATGCCTGGATAGATTTTTCAACCTTACTCGGCTTGTCTGTAATTTCCGCTTTCGTGGCGCACAGAATCCGTATCGCTAAACCAGGGCCCGGAAATGGCTGGCGCTCTATTACATCCTCTGGCAAACCAAGATAGCGGCCTACGGCGCGGACTTCATCTTTGAACAATTCATCCAACGGTTCTATAAGTAATCCTCGGGTCTTTAAGTCTTGGACCTCATGTACTTGGTTGTGATGCGTCTTAATCAAGGCGGTATGTGTACCACCTTTGCTATAGCCGCTTTCTATCCGGTCAGCAGCATTGGTGCCCTGCAATAGCAAGGCTTCATTGAGTCCAAGGTTTTCAACCAAACGGTTCTGAACATCTATGAAAGCCTTTCCGATGATTTGTCGTTTAGCCTGTGGGTCGGTAACATCTTTTAACGGCTCAAGAAAATTAACCGTGGCATCGATTTTTTCTACCGTTACGCCTAGATTCTTAAGCAAATCTATAACCGTATCATCCTCATCGCGCATCAGTCCGTTATCAATATAATAAGCGTGCAGCCGTTCGGGAAGTATTTCGGTAGCTGCCAGCACGGCTGTAACAGAGGAATCCACTCCGCCGCTGACGAACGCGATGACATGACGATTACCTGCCAGTTTGCGGATAGACTGTCTCAGGCGGGCGATAAGTCCGTCTATCTGACGTTCCAGGAAAGTCTGGTCGGGCTGCAGATTTGCGATCAGCTGCAGGAAGTTCTTGAACACCTGATATCCTTCCGGCGTGTCGTCAAACACTTCCGGATGGAACTGGACACCGACGATATTACCCCGGGCTATAGCCGAATAAACGGTCGTACCATTACCCAGGCCATGCTGCCCGATGGTTTTGAAGCCTTCCGGTACGCGGGAGACAAAATTACCATGCGTGAACAAAGCACTGAAACTGGCTTTGGTACCTGCGAACAAAGGATGCTTGGTATCGACCTTAGTCACCACCCGGCCGTCCTGTCGGGAAGTGCCCCGGACCACTTCACCGCCCAGCAAAGATACCATGGCATGCAGACCGTAACAGATGCCAAGAACAGGCATATCCAATTCCCATACGCCACCGTCCGGCATGGGTGCGTCCACTTCTTGGGAGCTAGCCGGACTACCTGAAATAATCAGTGCCTTATAGCGCTTTTTAAGTTCTGCCGCCGGTGTATCAAGCGGTAAGACAACAGCGGGATAGCCTAGCCGTTCACAGGCCTTTTTGACCAAATCGACATATTGTCCGCCGGCATCCAAAATGGCGACGATTGTGTTTTGTGGAGATTCCGCGCCCTTCATTGTGTTATTAAACCATAAGTCAGAGAGCGGGAGCAAGGTCGAGTATACTAAAACCATGAGAATTTCGGTGGGGGCGGGGACATATGTAGTAGCTGTGAGCGGCGGCGTCGACTCAATGGTACTGCTTGATCTTTTGCGTCAACGACCGGGGATGAGACTCATAGTGGCCCATTATGACCACGGCATCCGTCCAGACTCGGCCGAGGATAGGAAACTGGTACAAAAGACCGCCCAGGCCCACGAGCTCCCTTTTGTCCATGAGGCTGGCAAATTAGGCGCCGGAACCAGCGAAGCCCGTGCTCGCAAGGCTCGCTACGCTTTTTTAGAACGGGTCAGAAGCGCCAGCGAAGCCCGTGCCATCATAACGGCGCACCACCAGGACGATATGTTAGAAACGGCTATCTTCAATCTGTTGCGCGGCAGCGGCCGGCGAGGATTGGTAGCACTTAAAAGCACGGACGATATAGTACGACCCTTGCTGGAGTATGACAAAGAACAGATTCTTGACTATGCCCGCAGCCATTCACTGCAATGGCGCGAGGATCCTACCAATGCCGATATCAAATACACCCGCAACTATATAAGGAGCCGGATTCTGCCCAAATTCACGCCCGGCCAACGCGCCGAACTGCTTATCCTACTGGAGCGGCTGAGCGCCATAAATGACGAACTGGACGTTCATCTGAGCGGCCTGTTGCACATCCAGCCGGCTCTCAATGAGATTGACCGGGCGTGGTTTATCCATCTGCCCCATGATATCTCCCGAGAGGTCGTTCATGAGTGGCTGCGCCGGCATAAAATACGGGACATAACAAAAAAGACTATCGAACGGCTGGTAGTCGCCATGAAAACCGGCCGCGGCGGACAGCGTGTGGACATTGATGATAAGCATGTGCTTGAGATAAGAAGAGATTCCTTGACCATTGTCCCCAGGGATACAAAGCCGGCCGCGCGAAAGAAAGCGGCACTCTTCGTCAGAACCGACGGTCGGCTTACGCGTAAGAAATAAACATTTCTTATGCTCCATCCTCTAGTAGCTTCTTCCTCTCAACATTGCAAACAGTTCCTTGGTTTGCAAGGTTGGTAAAGCCTAGAGTGCTTTTGGCACTCTAGGCTAGAGACCGCTAGTAATCAATACCGACTCCTGTATAATAAATGCACGTATGGACAAGAAGCCTTTCAGAAACAGTGGTAGTGGGAAGCCTGGCAACCGGAAAAGCATGAAGAATATCGGCTTTTTAGCGCTGATAATATTGTTCGGACTCATCGTGTTCACGGCCGTTTCAAAGCCAAGCACGCTTGAGAAAGTACCGCTTTCGACCATCATCAGTCAGGCCAATTCGGGCGAACTCAAAAAAATTACGATACGCGGTAACGAGACCATAGAGGCTACCAAGAAAAATGACAGCAAACCAAGCGAGGTATCGCACAAAGAATCCACCTCAACCATCTACGACCAAGGCCTGAACAAAGATGTCAAAGACTTGGTTATCGATCCCCAACCGGCTTCCAACAGCGGTAATACCTGGGCCCAGATAGGGCTGTCAATCGCGCCTGTCCTGATTATCAGTCTGGTCTTGTTCTTCATGTTGCGCAGCGCCCAAGGCCAGGGCAACCAAGCCATGAGTTTTGGCAAAAGCCGCGCCCGCCTATACGGGAACGAGAAAGACAAAGTGAC
This sequence comes from Saccharimonadales bacterium (SeqCode), assembly GCA_035480495.1. Lineage (GTDB taxonomy): Bacteria > Patescibacteriota > Saccharimonadia > Saccharimonadales > DATIHP01 > DATIHP01. Next base: position 390 of record DATIHP010000059.1, on the reverse strand, counting down.
CTTCAAGGAAATCGCCGGCTCTGACGAGGCCAAACAGGATCTTGAAGAAATTGTTGAATTCCTGAAATACCCAAAAAAATTCGAGTCTCTCGGGGCCAAGATTCCTAAGGGAGTCATGTTAGTGGGCCCTCCCGGGACCGGCAAGACCTTACTGTCACGGGCCGTCGCCGGTGAGGCGGGCGTACCGTTCTTCAGTATCTCCGGCTCGGAATTCGTCGAGATGTTCGTGGGCGTGGGGGCCTCACGTGTACGCGACCTGTTCGCCAAGGCCAAAAAGAACGCACCATGTATCATATTCGTCGATGAGATTGACGCCGTCGGCCGCCGCCGCGGTAGCGGCATGGGCGGGGGACACGACGAACGCGAGCAGACCCTTAATCAGATACTGGA